>DAORKJ010000011.1:0-17576 GCA_035439505.1 Chitinophagales bacterium | reverse complement strand
TGCGTAAACAAATAATCAAGTGTTTCCTTATATGTCATCATAATAACATAGCAAATAGACACAATAATCGGCTAAAATAAAAAGGGGAGATGTGTATAAAAAAACAGTGCCTTCATTTTACTGAAGGCACTGCTCTTTTCATATAATACTTCCGGTCGTGGCGGGAAATATTATTGTAATTTAAAGTGGAAAGTAATATATCCTATCTGTGTTTCAGGTGCTTTTGAATCTGCGTTAAATGTAGATTTCAAAGCAGCATTTTTCGCCTGTGTAATCAAATATGAGTCGGTAATAGTTGAACCACTTCGTTCATATTCGGCTCTGGTAACTTTCCCGTTTTTATCTACATAAATTTTAATTCGCACGTCACCAATCTCGTTGTGTTCAACTTGTAATGAAGGTTTTGCCTTCATACTACGACCAGCTAAATCCCAACCAACATTGCCATCATCACCTTTTCCGGCACCTGGACCATGATATCCGTTTGGGTCGCCATTGGTAGAACCCTGGTTGCCACCATAGGTAGAATTACCTTCGCTATTACCGGATTGACCATTGTTATTCACCTTATCGCCGGTAAAAATCTGGCTTTGGTCAATAGTGGGTTTAGTTTCAGTTTGAGTATTAGTATTGGTTTTAGGCTTATCATTCTTTTTAACATCCGGAATTTTAACCGATTGCTCAATGTCCTGAGTAGCAATTTCCTCCTTTACTGTCTGATTACTTGAAGTTGGGGTAGAGGCCGTGGTGTTAGGCTCAAAAGAACCGGAACCGGTGGCATCTGTTCCGAAGTCAATTAATAAACCTTCAGGTTCTAAAGGCGGATCAGGTGGTTTAAAGCCAAATAAAAACATAATACATGCAACGGCAGCAACGATTCCCGTAGTTATGAAACCACTTCTGCGCTTATTTGCTTTTTCAAATTCTTCCCAATTTTTCATAATGATTGGTTTTATAATTAGATGCCCAATTCCATGTTATTCCACAAATCTCATTCCTATTTTTTTGGCGTAGTTGCCAAAACCATTTTGATTTTCATGTTACTGGCAATATTCATTACCCCAACTACGTATTCAACCGGGACAGATTTATCTGCCGAAAGTACAACTGTAGGGTCGGTTTGGCCTGCTAATTTTGATGGCAACATTGTTTCTAACCATGCAGGATCAATTTCCTCATCATTTAAATAATATTTTAAATCCTTATCAATAGATATACTCACACTTTGTGTTGCCTGTGTTTGTGAATCGGAATTTGGTAATAAAATATTTAATGCATTTGGCGCAACAATACTGGATGTTAATACAAAAAATATCAACAATAAAAATATAATATCAGTGAGCGATGCCAACTGAAATTCTGCTAAACGTTTATTTCTTGATCGTAATCCCATTTTAAGTTATTTACTGATGAAATTAAATTATGCAGGTTCCTGCAATAAGTCCACAAATTCAACAGTAGTGGCTTCCATTTTATATATCATTTTTTCTACCAGCGCTATTAAACTATTGTAGGCAACGTTGGCAACAATACCAACAATTAAACCGGCAACGGTAGTAACCATGGCTTCGTAAATACCGCCAGACAATACTTTCGGACTAATTTGGTCGCTTTGGCTCATGATATAAAATGCCTGAATCATACCGGTAACTGTTCCCAAAAATCCGAGCATTGGACCAACACCCGAAATCATGGCAATAGCAGCCAGATTTTTTTCCATTTTATATAATTCCAGTTTACCAACGTTTTCTACAGCCACTTCAATATTCTTAAGTGGAGAGCCTAAACGCATAATACCTTTTTCAATCATACGTGCAATAGGCGTATCAGTATTTTTGCATAACATTTTTGCAGCTTCTAAATTTCCGCCTGAAATATAATCGCGAATATTCAACATGAATTTCGGATCACCTTTCGCTGCTTTGCGAATAGTTAAATATCGTTCAAAATATAAAAATATGGCCAGAATAAATAATATACCAATTGGTATCATTACAATTCCACCTGCAAGGGTTAAATCAATTAATGATAAACTTTCAGCCGGAGTGGTTGTAGTAGTCGGCGTTGTTACAGGTGATGCACCCGGTATTTGTAATAAGGTTTGTAGCAGCATTTAGAAAATTTTATATTAAACGTTCAAATAAAAAATTATGGTATTTATCAAGGAACAAAATTATCATGATGACTGAGGTTTACAGCCTTATATTTAAACGTAAAAGGTTGTATTTGTAGGATATAATGGACAAAATTTTAGTTTCATTTTTACTTCACTTACCTATTTAAAAAGGCGTTTTACCGCAATTTATTACAAAATCAATATTAATATGACTAATCTTGCAGCCGCCAAATTTAAGCTTTGGAACCATTTCCGGTTTTAATTGCTTATAAACGGTTTACTTTAATTATGTCAGCTACCAAAACGCCTGTATTTACCGGATATCAATGGTTTATCATTGCTATTCTTGCATTTTTACAATTTACTATTGTGCTCGATTTTATGGTGCTTTCACCATTAGGTGCCATTTTGATGCCAGAATTATCTATCACTCCGGGACAGTTTAGTCATTTAGTTTCGGCATATGCTTACTCTGCTTGTATCAGTGGTATTTTAGCTTCCGGGTTTGCTGATAAATTCGACAGAAAAAAAATGTTATTATTTTTTTATGCCGGGTTTTTAGCAGGTACTGTATTTTGTGGATTAGCACCGGACTATACTTCTTTACTAACTGCACGTATTATTACCGGTTTATTTGGCGGTGTTATGGGAGCTGTAGTTTTTGCCATTACAACCGATTTATTTGAAATGCAGGTAAGGGGGCGCGTTATGGGTTTTGTTCAGATGGCATTTGCAGCCAGCCAGGTACTTGGATTACCCATTGGGCTACAACTGGCAAATTCCATGAACTGGCATGCTCCATTTATGTTGATTGCTGGAATTGGCGCTGCAGTGTTTGTGGTAATATTGATTAAAATGAAACCTGTTACAGCACATTTAGCCATACAACGCAAAGTTTCGCCATTCAGGCATTTGTGGATGACATTATCGAGAAAACGGTACTTAACCGGTTTTGCCGCTACGGTATTATTAGCAACGGGCGGATTTATGTTGATGCCGTTTGGTAGCGCATTTACAGTTAATAATTTAGGAATAGACCTCGATCATATTCCTTTAATATATATGTTTACCGGTGCGGCTACTTTAATTGCGGGACCAATTATTGGTAAGTTTTCGGACAGAGTAGGAAAGTATAATATGTTTGTTGCCGGCTCAATTTTATCTATGATTTTGGTATTAATATATTGTAATTTAGGTATAACACCTCTATGGGTTGCAATTGTTGTTAATATCGTTTTATTTATTGGTATCACTGCTCGTATCATTTCTGCACAGGCACTTATGTCGGGAGTTCCGGAGCCAGCAGACAGAGGGGCTTTTATGGGATTAAATTCCAGTATTCAGCAATTAGCCGGAGGCCTGGCTGCATCATTGGCCGGTTTAATTGTTGTGCAGGAAGATTCCGGGAAATTGAGCCATTATCCTATATTAGGATATGTAGTTACAGTTGCCATGTTTATAACCATGATTATGATGTTTGTGATTAATAAAATGGTGGTAAGCGATAATAAATTGCCTAATGCTATTCCTGCAAAATAGGAGAACATCAAGTATGCGGTTAACCCATAGTTGTGAAAATTAATTGAGTTGTATAATTTTATGGGAAATTCAATCCACATGCTCAATAAAATTACCCCTATTTCTGTAGTGCTTTTAATAATAGGTTTTGTTTCTTGTACTGCAGGAAAACAGGCTACTTCAACCGCATTAACCTATACCACAAATGTAAAACCAATAATTGATGCCAATTGCGCAACCACATGTCACAACGCCGGCCGCCCTGCAGGAGGTATTGATTTAACTACTTACGAAAAGGTGAAAGAACAAAGCCTGAATGGCAAGTTGATTAGTGCCATCCAACATGCTGATGGTGCCAAACCTATGCCTAAAAAAGCCCCGAAAATGGATGATGTTACTATTCAAACCATTGTGAATTGGGCTAATTCGGGTGCTGCATTATAAGTTACTCCGCAATGCACAATTACTATATGCATAAGTAAATAGCATATTGCTATTTATTACTCTCACCTTTGAGGTTTATTTATGCATATGTATCAACGCAGATTTAAAACGTATGTATTTTCTTTTCTTCGCCACGACTTAAAATCGAGTATTACTGTTTTTTTTGTTGCGTTACCGCTATGTCTTGGCATTTCATTAGGATGTGGTGCGCCTTTGTATGCCGGTTTAATAGCAGGGATTATTGGTGGTATAGTTGTTCCTGTTATAAGTAAATCTTCACTAAGCGTGAGTGGCCCTGCAGCCGGTTTAACAACAATTTGTGCAGCTATAATTCTTGCATCTGCATCCATCGACCTCTTTTTTATTGCAGTAATGCTTGCCGGAGTTTTTCAAATTGTTTTAGGTGTTTTTAAATTAGGTGGTTTCACACAATTTATCCCTTCAGCAGTTATTAAAGGGATGTTAGGTGCAATTGGAATTTTACTCATTGCCAAACAAATACCATTTATGGTGGGATATGATCAGCCTGATTTCTGGACGAACGAACTGTTTAATATTCTCACTTTTAATCATGGTTTTGAACACTTAGGTTCATTGTATCAGCATTCCTCCGGAGGTGCCATTATCACTGCGGTTTTGAGTTTGTTATTATTAATTTTCTGGAAACGAAATTTATCTAAAAAAATTCCGTATTTACCTTCTTCATTTATTATTGTAATATTCGGAAGTTTGGTTGCTTTTTTAATTGGTAATTTTTTTCCCGTTTTAGCTTTAAAAGATAGTCAATATGTAAATATTCCAAAAAATGTTTTTGCTGATTTTCATTTGACCAACTTAAACCTTATAGTTACCGATGCTACTATTTGGAAAAATGCCATCGTAATTTGTTTTGTAGCCTCACTGGAAACTTTACTTAGTATTGCCGCTATTGATAAGCTGGATCCCTATAATAGAATTACGCCTCAAAACCGTGAACTCGTTGCTCAGGGTACAGCAAATTTCCTGAGTGGTTGGATAGGAGGGTTGCCCATAACCGCAGTTATAGTGCGCAGTTCAGCGAATGCAGAAGCCGGAGCCAAAACTAAATGGTCGTCTATTTTGCATGGTGTTTGGTTGCTTATTGCTATTTTGTTTTTGGTTGGGATAATGAATAAAATACCATATTGCGCACTTGCCGTTATTCTGATTAGCACCGGATATAATTTGGCAAAACCAAAAATGATTAAAGCTGTTTATCATCAGGGTAAAGAACAATTTTTTCCATTTATAGTCACTTTATTAGCTATATTATTTACCGATTTATTAATTGGCGTATTGATAGGTGTGGTGTATGCCATTTATTTTTTAATTAAACATACCTACGAAGCCGGATATACCATTAAACAAAAAACAGAAGGTCATACCTCTCATTTCATTATTGAACTTGCATTAAATGTGAGTTTTCTAAATAAAAAACGCATACAGGTTGAGTTGGATAAAATTCCTGCTTATAGCATTGTAGAAATAATTGGCACCGATAGTGTTTATATAGACAAGGATGTGCTGGAGATATTTCAGGAGTATAAGGTAAAGGCACATAATAAACATATTCAGCTAATCATGACCAATATACCGGAAGTGAAAATCCTTGAGTTACATTGAACCCCTAAAGACTTGGCTTTTGCACATAACTAATATTTCTTTTTCCGAACTCAGAGGGTTACATTTGAGTTGTATATTCTTCGGGCAATAAATTATGAAAATATTAATATCTTATTTGAAACCACACAAGTGGTTGGTGTTTTTTGTGTTGTTATTGGCAGCATTGAATACCGGCTTTTCTTTATTCGATCCAATCATATTGGGGCGTTTGGTAAACTTAGCAAGCGATTATAGTCAACATGGCGACCAGTATGATGCCAGACGTTATTTCAGTTCGTTTTCCTGGAAAAGTCCGGGCGTTTTGATGTTACTTTTAGGTTCGGTTTCGGTGGCAATGGTAAGTCGCATTGCGAAAAATTTCCAGGATTATTTCCTCAATGTTATTATACAAAAGTTTGGCGCGAAGGTGTTTACCGATGGTTTACAACATGCTATGAAATTGCCATATCAGGACTTTGAAGATCAGCGAAGTGGTGAAACGCTTTCCATTTTAACCAAAGTAAGAACCGATGTTGAGCGATTTATGAACATGTTTATTAATGTGTTATTGGGCATATTAGTGGGGGTGGTTTTTGTGTTTGTATATGCTGCTTTATTTATTCATTGGTATATTCCTGCGGTATATTTTGTTGGTATTATTTTACTTACTTTTATTTCTAACATACTGAGTAAAAAAGTAAAAATTATTCAGAAAAATATTGTTGGTCAAACAACAGCTTTGGCAGGTGCTACTACCGAATCGTTAAGAAACATTGAGTTGGTAAAAAGTTTAGGATTAACTACCCAGGAAGTTCAGCGATTAAATAAAAATACCTATAAAATATTAGGACTGGAATTAACTAAAGTAAAAAGAATACGAAGTATCAGCTTTATTCAGGGTACGTTTGTAAATACATTGCGTCAGATTATTTTATATATTTTAATGTGGTTAATATTTAAAGATGAAATGGATGCCGGTCAGTTAGTTACTATGCAGGTATTTTCATTTTTTGTATTTGGTCCTTTGCAAGATATTGGTAATATCATTTTATCGTATCGTGAAGCGGAAGCCTCTTTAAATAATTTTAGTACATTAATGAATAAAATTCCCGAAGCGCATCCGGAAAAACCCGCTGCTTTAGGAGAAATTCAATCACTTCAATTTGATGAGGTTAAATTTCAGCATAAAACTGCGAGTAATCCTGCTATCGATGGTATTTCGTTTGAGGTAAAACAGGGTGAGACTATTGCGTTTGTTGGGCCTTCAGGCAGTGGAAAAAGTACGTTGATGAAATTGTTGGTGGGGTTGTACAGGCCACAGGAGGGCAAAATATTATATAATAATATCGATGAAAATTCGATTGATTTTAATGACTTGCGCAACCAAATCGGGTTTGTTACACAGGATACACAATTATTTGCAGGGACAATTAAAGAGAATTTGTTATTTGTTTATCCTGAAGCAACGGATGCCGATTTATTGGATGTGTTACAAAAAGCAAGTTGTAATAATTTGTTAAGTCGTGCAGAAAAGGGAATTGAGACGGTAATAGGTGAGGGGGGATTAAAATTGTCGGGAGGAGAGAAGCAGCGATTGAGTATTGCGAGGGCTTTATTAAGAAGACCACGTTTGTTGATTTTTGATGAGGCTACTTCTGCGCTTGATTCATTAACGGAAGAAGAAATTTCAAATACGATAAGGGATATTTCTACACATGGAGTTCAAATTACGATTTTAATTGCGCATAGGTTAAGTACAATTATGCATGCAGATAGAATTTATGTTCTTGAGCAAGGTGAAATGGCAGAAACCGGCACGCACGAAAAATTATTAGAACTAAAAGGCCTCTACTACGCCATGTGGCGCCAACAAGTAGGCGAGCGCAAAAAGTGGATACAGACGGTTTAATT
This sequence comes from Chitinophagales bacterium, assembly GCA_035439505.1. Classification (GTDB taxonomy): domain Bacteria; phylum Bacteroidota; class Bacteroidia; order Chitinophagales; family BACL12; genus UBA7236. The sequence continues at coordinate 9,967 of DAORKJ010000011.1, read as the reverse complement.
AAACCAATATGCCGCCCTGCCGGGCTCGAGTGCATATGTTAGTACCTTGTGTTATACCGATATATCGCCCTGCCGGGCTTAATGTCATACGGTATTTGGGTATTACCAATATATCGCCCTGTCGGGCTTATTGTTGAGTCTTGTTGCAAGGAATAACTCCTGCTATAATTTAATCCAGCCCGTCAGGGCGGCACAACGGTAACTAAGCCCTCCAAGTGGACACCCCGCACCGACGAGCCCGCCAGGGCGGCATAACACCGGATGCTGTGACCTAGAGCAACCCAATCTGTCGCCCTGCCGGGCTTGATGATGAGTCTATGTTGCAAGACGTAACACCTTCCATAATTTAATCCAGCCCATTTGGGCGGCATAACACCGGATGCTATGACATAGAGCAACCCAATATATCGCCCTGTCGGGCTTATTGTTGAGTCTTGTTGCAAGGAATAACTCCTGCTATAATTTAATCCAGCCCGTCAGGGCGACACAACGGTATCTCAGCCCTCCCAGTGCACACACCGCACCGACGAGCCCGTCAGGGCGGCATAACACCGGATGATATGACATAGAGCAACCCAATCTGTCGCCCTGTCGGGCTTGATGTCATACGCTAGTTGGGTATTACTGATATATCGCCCTGTCGGGCTTATTGTTGAGTTTATGTTGCAAAGAATAACTCCTGCTTTAATTTAATCCAGCCCGTCAGGGCGGCACAACGGTAACTTAGCCCTCCAAGCGGATACCCCGCACCGACGAGCCCGCTAGGGCGGCATAACACTGGATGATATGCCTTATCATAACCCTATTGCTACACTGATGGGTTGAATGTTGAGCGTATATCACAAAAAAACCGTGCAAACACCACATTTGCACGGTTACCGATTTAACCTGATGAGTTAAACCTCGTAAACTTATGATTTAGGTTTGAGGTAAACGCAGAGTTCATCGCCTTCTTTTCGAAGTATGACAATATTGGTTGTAGCATTGTAGCTCACAACAGAACCATCACTTCTTTTTACAATAAACTCACCGTTTTTAACCAATATGTTTGATGTTAATGCAAAACAAGTTTGTTTTACCGCAGCACTTGGCATCATATCAATTGATTCCATCAGCGCTTTGCCATCAGCATTAAATGTAAATGCCAATATGGTATTATCACTCAATACTAACACGCCACCCATATCCGAAATATCGGTAGCACCAATAAGGGTAGTATCACGAACAGACCTTACGTGAACAGCACCCGTATCCGAAATATCAGTGGTGCCAATAGGAGCTTTATTTAATTGTTGAGTAGCATCCTTTACAATTTTTTTATCCGCCAGATTCGCATCAATATTTTTTAAATCAATTGAATCTGGAAGGTGAATATTTTCGATATTAATATTACGCACACCGCCGGATGTTGCAACTGCACCGGTATCAGAAATATCGGTTGTACCTATGGCAACTGAAAATTCACTGCCACTGTGAGTAATTCGAAAAGATCTTGCCGTAACGCTGATATTTTCCGGGTCGGAACTATCGCAGGCAAACATTAACCAGCCTAATCCTAAGGCTAGTAAAAACATAAGTGATTGAAACTTTTTCATAATTGATTTTTTGGGTTCAGAATGAATAAGAACAAAGGTAAAATATCACTAAACATCCACCTAGATAGGATTTGCACATTATTAAATGTCAAGTGAATAAAAATTGTTAAATAATGCCTTGGAAATCAATATTTATGATACTTTTGTGTAAAATCCCATTAAACGTCATGAATGCTAAAGACGACTTGTTATCCCTCATTCAAAGTTTAAATCAAACTGAGAAGCGTTATTTTAAGATTTATGCGCAGCGACATGTAATTGGCAAATCCAATGCCTATATCGAATTATTTGAAGCCGTAGAAACTGCCGGTAAAAAAGGTGATTATAATGAGATCGCCATTAAACAAAAACTCAAAAAAGTAATTCCGGCAAGTTCATATGCTGTAATAAAAAACTATCTCTATAATTTGATACTTAAAAGCATGCGGGCATATCACGAAGATGATACCACAACCCATGCTATAAGTCAGCGGATGTTAGATATAGAATTTCTTATGCAAAAAGGATTGTATGAGAAAGCATTAAAGATGCTCAACACGACTAAACAATCAGCAAGAACACTGAACCGCAATTTTTTATTAATCGAAATTTTATCCATCCAGCGCAGATTAATGCGACATACTTTGGAAAAAAGTTCTGAAGCCACTTTACAAGCTTCATCTGAGGAGGAGATGGTATGTTTACAAAAAATAACCTTAGAGTTAAAGTATCATCATTTGTACGATCAGTTGTTTGTGATGTTGCAAAAGTATTATCAGTTCCGTGATGAGAAATTATTGAACAAAGTACAAAAAATCATGAAAGACCCGCTCATTACGGAACCACCTCAGGATCTTTCGTTTGAGTCGGTGATTATGTATAATTTAATTCACTCAGACCATGCACATTTAACAGGAGATACACATAAATCAAAACTCCATCGCAAAAAAATAATTGAAGCCTACGAGGAGTATCCTAAAATGCAAGCCGATGAATCGTTGCGATATTTAAATTCGTTAAATAATTACCTGACCAGTTGTTTTCATTCCAACGATTTAGACGAAGTATCAAAAACATTACAAAAAATTAAATCAATAGTCCCGGCCAACCTGGAAGAGGAATCGCAGATTTTTAAAAACAGCACTTATCTGGAATTGTTATTTTATATCCAGACCAATCAGTTTGTTTTGGCAAAAAAACTGGTTCCTGTAATTGAATCCGGGTTAAAAAAGTTTGGCAGCAAATTACCCAAAGGAAGGATATTAACTATTTACTATAATATCGCTGTGTTATTTTTAGTTATTGAAGAATTTGATGAGTGTTTAACCTGGGTTAATCATATCATTTTCGGTGAATGGGAAAATGTTAGGCAAGACATTCAGGATTCAGCTAAAATGTTACAAATTATTTTGCACTACGAATTAGGCAACGTCGACTTGTTAGATAGTTTGATGCGCTCTACACGCAGACAATTAAAAGAAAGTGAACGATTATATGAAATGGAAACATTGTTATTACAATTGGTGAAAAAACTCATTCGCACACCGGGAAAAAAGGAACGCAATCAGGCTTTGGAACAAGTGAAACAAAAAATTAGTGATTTAAGTAATATCAATGGACAAGTAATTACCGGTACGGAAGAATTATTATTATGGATTGAAAGCCGTCTAAACGGAAGAAGTATTGCCGACAATATGGGTAAATAAAAAAACAGCCGGAAAAAATCCGACTGTTTTGATAACGGTAGTAATTAATCAATTAAGGGAGTATTGAAAATCCCGCATATTTATACCCCTGATGATTACCTAAATTAAATGAATAAGTACCATCAATAAAGTATGAACGATGTCCGAGAATTGCGCGGTCGTGACCATAAATTCTCACGGTATAACCACATGGATCCAATTTTGTTAAATCGATGCTGAAAGCAAAATTATTATCTCCAAAATCGCTGATTCCGGTGCATGCTCTACCGGTTGGGGTAACAATAGTAGACAAAGTTGCAGGTGGAATAAAATGTGATGAAGGTTGCACATCTAAATTCCAGCTATGGAAATAATCATCCATTACTTTTATTCTACCTGTTAACAAAGTATCAACGCCGGTTTTATAAAAATTACATTCACCACCATCGATAATAATATCAATATCGTGTATACTGCTTAATGGGTCGCCAGCAGCATGTGGTGCAGGATTTACATTAAATCCATCGTTATCTAAATGCACGGCAACTTCATTACTGTAATTAATAATTACAGGATTATAAGGCATCGCAAATGGTTCATCTGAAAATGCAACACGTAATTTATGTTTGCCATTTTTTACACCGGTATCCCATATCGCTAAAACATTAAAACGAATAATTTGTAATGGCGATGTACTACCTTTGTATGCAAGCCATCCGTCTGTCATACTTGCATCCTGTTCATCTAAAGTAGGGAATGGACTTCCTTCAATAATAAATCGTTGTTTGTCCATAATCGGATTCCAAGATGCACCATCATTGTTGCTATATTCAACGCGATAGTGAACAGTACCTGGTGCACCACTTCCGGTAAAATATCCGCTCAACATTACTTCACCGCCAAATGGACGCATTGCATTTGGAAAAGCAGCAGTAGGTTCAGCTAAACCATCTGTATTAATATCGCTGATACTAACTTCATTCACGGTAGTAATTACCACATCTAACTCACCATCAGTTGCTCTGCCCGGACGCACTTGAACCAATGCATCTAATCTGTTACCCCAATGATTTAATACATTCGGATTGGTAGTTGATGGGAGAGAAGACCATGAAAGTACGGCGCGGATACGCACTACATTTGGTTTACTGCAGGCGCGTAAATGTTTGGTAACATCAATGGGTAATGCTACATTGTAATATAAACCATCAGTAGGAATATTATCTAAATCATGTACGCGAACTTCTGCTGTTCCTAAATATTCATCAAATGAACCATTGTTGTCCCAATCGGCCCAAAAAGCAACATATTCAGCAGAACCTGTTGAACATAAATCACCGGAATAACCTGAATTCTTTTTCAGGTGAATAACTGCACCAAGAGTATCAGTTGCTGAATTTAATCCCACACATACTAATTCTTCAAAAGCTACATCAGCTTTATCGTCATTACCTAAAATTACTTCAATCAATTTGTCGTAATCGATACCCAGTTGAGCAATTTCGTTAGGTTGATATTTTAATGCAGTAGTTGCAAAAGATTTTTCCATTACCATTGGTGCAATAGAAGTATATAACATACGATGATCAGGAACCTGATTTGATTTATATGTTTTATACAATTTTTCTATTGGCGGCAGAGGTGGAATTGGAAATGCTTTATCCACCAATTTCGGGATATCGACAAATTTTGGTTTTGGATAAAACACTAAATCACCCGGATCAAATGGTTTGAAAATCAGCAGCGGTTTTAATTGAATATTACGTTCAATCACATTACCGTAATGCGGATGATAATTCGGATCATTTGGCACAGGGGTATTCCAAGATAAAATTGCTTTTACAGTTGGAATTACTGCTTTGCTACAACCTAAATATTTTTTGTGATTGGTTGTATCCAAATAAATATACGCCATGTATTGAAGCGGATGTGTAGCCGGGGTGCCATCTGCAATGTTGGCTACTTTAAAATTGGTCATACCGGCATCAATAAATCCGGCACCATCGTGGTAATCAACAAAAAAGCGAACATATTCTTTCGAACCTGCAGCACATAAGCCCGTGCTGTAACCGCCGGATTGTTTTACACTTACCACAGCTTCTAACCTGTTGTTTTCGGGGTGATAACCAACGCAGGTTAATTCCTCCCAATAGGTTACATATTTTGCTTTAATTGGGGTTGCCATGTATTGTTTGAACAATAATTGCATACGTTCTGCTTGAAAAATGCTGATGTCATTATCGCTCAGCACTAGTTTTTTTGACATACTCATAACATAATTTTTTAAGGTTTTAAATCGTAACCATGACGTAAACCAAAAACGCCGGCCGTTTTTAATTTTACTGTCAATCGACAGTGCAAGAATATTCCGAAAAAGCAGCAGCAAACAACGAAAAACCACTTACAATAAAGTGTCTATTATGTTAAAATTGGGTTTATCTATAACATTTTCAAGTAGTTATACAGCAAGTCATTAAAAGTCAAACTGCTTTTAATCACTTAAGTAAAACCAATTAGTTTTAACGGATTTTAACTTAACCAACCGAAACTTTTTTCCTGAAATCCGGTTATAGTAGATAGTGTGTTTTCATGGGGATCAGGGGTTGTGCCACGCTAGTGGTCACCCCTGTTTTTTTTGGAGGTAAACAGACGCAATTTTTGCCTTGAATTACACAAATTCTCGCTCTATTCAGCTTATTTATATTTCCCAATGTGTAAATGCCAATAAAATGTTGAAAACTTGACACTTCAAAAGCTTTAAATACTAGGGTTTAGGGACTAAAATTACTACCTTTGTACGCTGAAAAAACACCATTTTTTTAAGCAGAAAATAAACTACCAGTAAAAGGAGAAAAAAGACATGGCTGAAGGCGAAAAAATTATTCCTATTAACATTGAAGAGGAAATGAAAACGGCTTACATCGATTATTCGATGTCGGTGATTGTTTCCCGTGCGATTCCGGATGTGCGTGATGGCTTAAAACCCGTTCACCGCCGCGTTTTGTACGGTATGAAAGAACTTGGCGTAAACTATAACAAGCCCTATAAAAAATCTGCCCGTATTGTAGGGGAGGTGCTTGGTAAATATCACCCGCACGGCGATACATCAGTTTACGATGCCATGGTGCGTATGGCACAGGAATGGAGTATGCGTTATCCGTTAGTGGACGGACAGGGAAACTTTGGTTCTGTAGATGGTGATAGTCCCGCTGCAATGCGATATACTGAAGCAAGATTTTCGAAGATTGCCGAGGAGATGTTGGGCGACCTAGACAAAGAAACAGTAGACTTCAGTAACAACTTTGACGATACGCTGGAAGAACCAACCGTATTGCCTTCTAAAATACCTAACCTGCTCATTAACGGTTCATCCGGTATTGCGGTGGGTATGGCGACTAATATACTTCCTCACAACTTATCTGAAATATGTGATGGTATTGTTGAGTATATCCGCAATCGCGAAATCACCATTCCGGAGTTAATGAAGTATATCAAAGGGCCGGATTTCCCAACAGGAGCTACCATTTATGGGGTAGAAGGCATTCACGAAAGTTTTGAAACCGGTCGCGGCCGAATAGTGGTTCGCGGGGTGGCAAATATCGAAACTTCGCCTAATGGTCGTGAACACATTGTAATTACCGAGTTGCCTTATCAGGTGAATAAAGCACTTTTCATTACCAAAATATCAGAATTGGTGCATGAGAAGAAAATTGAAGGAATTTCAGACGCTAATGACTACTCAGACCGTGAAGGTATGCGTGTGGTAATCGACTTAAAGAAAGATGCCGTAGCAACTGTAGTGTTAAACCAATTGTATAAATACACCCCATTACAAACTTCGTATGGTGTTAACAATATCTGTTTGCATCAGGGCAGACCAAAATTGCTTAACCTGAAGCAAATGATTGCTTATTTCGTGGATTTCCGCCATGAAGTTGTTGTGCGCAGAACACAGTACGATTTACGTAAGGCTGAGGAGCGTGCCCATATTTTGGAAGGTTTACTCATTGCCCTCGACCATTTAGATGAGGTAATTGCGCTTATTCGTGGTTCAAAAACACCGGATGAGGCAAAAGAAGGGTTAATAACTCGTTTCGGATTGAGCGATTTGCAATCAAAAGCTATCCTCGAAATGCGTTTACAGCGTTTAACCGGACTGGAACGCGATAAAATTCGCGATGAATACAACGAAGTAATGGCACATATTGCCCGCTTACGCGAAATTTTGGCGAATGAGGATATGCGTATGCAGATTATTGTCGACGAAACCCTTGAAATTAAAGAAAAATACGGTGATGAACGGAGAACGAATATTGTTGCTGCTGAAGGTGAAATGAGCATCGAAGACCTGATTGAGGAAGAAGATGTGGCGATTACCATTTCACACATGGGTTACATCAAACGCACATCACTTACCGAATACCGTCGTCAGGGACGCGGTGGTAAAGGTGCAAAAGGTGGTGCTACCAGGGATGAGGACTTTATTGAACACATTTTTATTGCCAGTACACATGATACCATGTTATTCTTTTCTCAAATGGGAAAATGTTTCTGGCTGCCGGTATATCAAATTCCGGAAGGCACCCGTACATCCAAAGGAAGAGCTATTCAAAATATGATTAGTTTACCTCCGGATGATAAGATTATGGCGTATATCGATATCCATGACCTTGAGGATGAGGCATTTATAAACGAGCATTACCTTGTTTTCTGTACCAAAAAAGGTACCATCAAAAAAACAACGGTAGAAGCGTTTAGTCGCCCAAGAGCCAATGGTATTGTCGCTATCAATATTGCAGAAGGCGATGAGTTATTAGCCGTTCGTTTAACCAATGGCAATTGCGAAATTATGATGGCAGTAAAAAGCGGTAGAGCTATCCGTTTCCCTGAAGAAAAAGTGCGTCCAATGGGCCGTACGGCAACAGGGGTAATTGGTATCGAACTCGCTGACGATCAGGACGAAGTAGTTGGCATGATTACTGTTGAGAAGGGCGATAAAGAGAAAACAGTTTTGGTAGTAAGTGAGAATGGATATGGCAAACGCAGTCAGTTAGTTGACCAGGAAACCGGAGAGCAGGAATATCGTATTACGAACAGAGGCGGTAAAGGTGTATCCACCATTAAGATTACCCCTAAAACCGGAGCTTTAATTACCATTCGCGACGTGACAGATAAAGACGATTTGATGATAATTTGCGAATCGGGTATGGCTATACGCATGGGAGTTGAAGATTTGAGGGTAATGGGACGTGCTACACAAGGTGTGCGTTTGATTAACCTGAGAGACGGAGACAGAATTGCATCAGTTACCGGAATTGAGAAAGATGAGGATGAAGATATTATGCCAATTGAAGGAGAGGAGCATGAAGGAAATGAAGGGGATACCGCAGCTGATGATACCGAAACCAACAATACAGAAGAGTAATTATAAATAGTTGAATATCAATAAATTAAAAAACACAAATAAAATGAAAATTATTGCGAGTTTGGTGCTATCCGCAGTGATGTTTACCTCGGTTGTAAACGCACAAAACAGTAAAGTAAATACTGCTGCAACCTACCTGAACCAAGGCGATTATGGTAAAGCAAAACAGGCTATAGACGAGGCTGTTTTGAACGAAAAAACCAAAATAGAGGCTAAGACCTGGTATTATCGTGGCGATATCCATAATTATATTGCACGCGACACTACAGGTGTTTACAGCAACATTGCCAATCCTTTGGATATAGCTTTAGAATCGTTCAAAACGGCGCTTACCATGGAAGATGTTAAAAACTACAAGGTAAAAATTGCCGATGGTTTATTCACCACTTACAACCTGTTTTTCCTGAAAGGAGCAAATGCTTACAACGCCGGAAACAATGAGGAAGCCTATCAGAACTTCTCTAAAGCGAACCAGGCCAATATGTTACAAATTGATGCTAATCCGCTTGCAGCATTAGATACAGGCGTAGTGTTCAACATGGGTTTAATGGCCGAACGCACAGAAAGAACTGCCGAAGCTGTTGCTGCCTACCAACGTTTGGTTGAAATGAAATACGGTGAATCCTATTTATACAGCCGTCTGTCAAACTTATATATGGAAGCGGGTAGAAGCGATGAAGCTTTAAAAGTGTTGGAGACCGGTCGTGCAAACTTCCCTGCTGATAAGGATATCATGATTGCTGAGTTAAACTATTACCTGAGTGCCAACAAATTAGATGTATTGGTGAGCAAACTGGATAATGCCATTGCTTTAGACCCGAAAAACACTGAATTATACTTTGTGTTGGGAACCACTCATGGCGAGTTGATTAAATTGGACTCGGTTAACGGCAAAATGCACTTTGACGCGGCTATACAGGCTTACGACAAAGCTTTGGCGTTGGACAATAACCGTTACGACATCAACTTAAACGCCGGTGCTTTGTATTACAACACGGCTATTGAAATGAATAAACAAATGAATTCGCTTCCTTTAGAAAAGGAAAAAGAATACGAAGCCCTTAAAGTTGAACGCAACAAACTGTATACAAAAGCATTACCATATTTTGAAAGTGCACATAGAATTGATCCTTCAAGTACAGATTGTATGTTAGCCTTAAAAGAAATTTATGTTCGCCTCGAGCAAAAGGAGAAGGCTGAAGAAATGAAACAAAAACTCGGTAATTAATATTTCGGGTAACGATAAGGATAAAGGAGATGGCTCAGGTTATCTCCTTTATTTT
>DAORKJ010000010.1:46660-68894 GCA_035439505.1 Chitinophagales bacterium | reverse complement strand
AATAAATTGCCATAAATACCATCACCACTCACGCCATCCCAATGCGTACCATCATCGTACATAGTAGTGGATTCAAAATCTACATTATTATAACTCCAATTTAACATTACTTCTTCTATTGCTGCGTCATCTTCTATAAATGCTGTTATTTCAATAACGTCACTTGACGATGGCATTAAAGGATAATGATGAATGTATTTAATAATTGGCGTTATATTATTTAATTCAACTTGTGATAAGGTATTTTCATCTCGCGCTTCAATAAAATTTTTAATTCCATAAGGTGTATGGTCGTCAATATTATTTTGTTCAAATCCATTATAAAAGTCATCGTATGTATAACCGTAATCGAAGGTGTGTAATATATCATCTACAACAGCCGGAGCTATTAATTCACGAATTGAATCAATTTGTGGGTTTAGTAAATCAGGATGCATGGCAACCGATGCGATATAATTGAGATAATAACTAAAGCGATCGCGGTATTCATCAACCTGCATCAGCTTTTCAACCATGGGTCTGTCGTCAAAATTCCAATCATACACATCTCTTTCAGTCCAGTCGATACCAAACCAATCAACACCTAGAACATTATCACAATCGTAACTTAAAAATTCAAGCTGTCCGGTAAAATTATTATGGTATAAATAAAAATTATTTTGATTGGCGCCATAATTATCCCAATGGCCTGTACTAATGTCTAATGCATAAATTTTTAAGAATTGGTCTACATTAAATATTTTTTCGAGTTCACATGGTAAATCTGCAATTGGGGTATTATCTAATACATTGGTTAGGTTTATCAAATCTGATTTATCGTTAGCGCTTTCATTATTTAATAATTCATATGAACTGTAAGCAGCTTGCCCTTCGCCATTATATTCAAAGTTGCTGCCGTATACACATTTGTATAAGTTTCCGGAATCGTCACCAAAACGGTCGCGTAAAAACACATCGTCATATTCTTCGGTTAAGCTGTAAAGTCCGTAATAAAAATTATTAATATAAATTTTTGCAAAACTCACTCTTCTTTCCGGCAGGTCTAAACTATTATAAATATCAAAATAGATTTTTTCACGACTCATGGTAGGGTCGTTGTGATTACCGATGAGATTAAGTTTTTTAGCACCTTCAAATTTGCGGCCTGACTCGTAAGTGTTAAAAGAAATTTTAAACGATTTTTTTGCAGAAAAAAGTGAAGTATTTCCGCGTAAACGAAATCCTACATTTTCCAGGGTATCTTTTAAAACAGGAGAATCGTAAATAAATTGAACTGCGTATTCATATTCGTTTTCTAAATTATCGAACATCTCTTCCAGCGAATCCGGGTCAATGGTGATGTAAATGGAGTTAACCATAGTATCATCGTATACAACACTGTAGGGAGTAGATTGTGCAAATAATTCCTGCATCAGGGCAATTATTGTTACAAAAAGTAAAATTTTTCTCAATTCGGAACTATTTTTAGGCAAATTTAACCCATTTAGTATGAAATATTACCGCGTTATCGGCCTGATTATTTGTTATTTTATGTTATTACATATAAATGCTCAGCAAATTCAATTGCCTGAGTGGTCGAAAGGTGTTTTGTGGTATCAGATTTTTCCGGAGCGTTTTTGTAATGGTGACGTTACCAACGACCCTCAATTGGCCGATATAAAAGGCAGCTGGCCGCATAATGATACTGCTGCATGGGAAATTTCGCCATGGACTTCGGACTGGTATGCCATGCAGCCATGGGAAAAAGAAAATGGTCAGGACATCTGGTATCAGTTGCAAAGACGGAGATATGGTGGTGATATTCAGGGCATTATAAATAAACTGGATTACATTCAATCACTTGGTATTGGGGCCATTTATTTAAATCCACTATTTATGGCACCAAGTTTACATAAATATGATGGCGCCATGTATCATCATATTGAACCAACTTTTGGACCTGACCCTGAAGGTGATAAGGCAAATATTGCAGCTGAAAATCCCATTGACCCTTCAACATGGCAATGGACTAGCGCCGATAAGTTGGCTTTAGAACTTATTCAGGAATGTCATAAACGCAATATCAAAATAATTTTTGACGGCGTATTTAATCATTTGGGTAGAAATAGTTTTGCGTTTGTTGATGTGGTAAAAAATCAGCAAAACTCTATATACAAAGATTGGTTTACGATTAAAAGTTGGGAGGATAAAACGAAGGGCACTACATTTCAATATGAAGGTTGGTTTGGTGTTCCCGATTTACCTGAAATTCGCGAAGATAGTAATGGCATTGTAGAAGGCCCTAAACAATATATTTTTAATTGCACGCAACGTTGGATGGCACCAGATGGTGTAGTAGCAAATGGAATTGATGGCTGGCGCTTGGATGTTGCATTTTGTGTTGATCACGATTTTTGGAAAAGCTGGCGCTTACATGTAAAATCAATTAATAAAGATGCGTATTTAACTGCTGAAGTAGTGGACAAACCGGAAGTAGTTAAACCTTATTTATATGGTGATGAATTTGATGCCGTAATGAATTATGCTTTTGCAGTAATTGCCACCGAATTTTTTGTTAATCAACAATCACAAATATCAGTTACCGCTTTTGATTCATTATTGAATGAACTCCGAACAATTTATGGGTACGATATGAGTTTAGTGATGCAAAATTTATTTGATAGTCACGACACACAACGATTCACTTCATTTTTAAATAATCCTGATGTTGCCAGGTTTCGCACCTGGGGCGATTATTTTAATAAAACAAAAGCGACAAATAAAGCATATAATACCAATAAACCGAATGCAGAGGCTTATCAAAAACAACAATTAATGGCATTGTTTCAATACACTTATCCGGGAGCACCTATGTTGTATTATGGAGATGAAGTTGGTATGTGGGGTGCAAATGACCCTGATTGTCGGAAGCCAATGATTTGGAGTGATTTACAATATGACGATGAGGTGTATAATTGGGATGGCAGTAAAAAGGCGAATCCGGACAAAGTATTTATTGAAAAACAATTACTCGCCTATTATCAAACATTAGGAAAATTACATCAATTACCTGCATTACAAAAAGGTGATTTCAAACCTTTATTAATCGATGATGTTGATAATATTTATGTTTATACCAGAAGTTATAAAGGACAAAAAGTAATTGTAATACTTAATAATAGCAAGATTAAACAAAACATCGAATTTGTTGACAAACAAAACGGTACTTATAAAGAATATTTTACCGGTCAACAAATAACAGCTGAAGATGGATTTATTACTATTAGTTGTGATGGATTTAGTGGTAAGGTGTTAATCAGTAACGATTAAATTTCAATTTCTCCTGTCAAATATGTTTTAGTTTGGCCGGAAATTAATACACGGTCGCCTTGTAATTCGGTAAAAAATTTACCTACACGTTGAGATAGTTGGATACCTGTAAGGGATTTTTTATTCAATTTTTTGCTCCAATAATTCGTAAGTGTAGTTTGAATTGAACCTGTTGCCTGGTCTTCATTTATGCCAAAAGCCGGTGCAAAAAAACGACAAACATAATCTACATCATTCCCTTTAGCGGTTACAATCGCACCTCTGCTTTTTAATTCGGCCAATATGGCATAATCAGGAGTAATACGTTTAATTTTTTCTTCGTAATCGAACACGCATAAATAATCTTCTCTGCCAATATAAATTTCTTTTGGTTCGATACGCAAACCTTTTATCAATTTGTCAGGCGCTTCTGTTTCTAAAAAATAATCTAAAGGAAAATCAAGTTGCAGGACATATTGATTTTTTATAGCAACTAATTTGCCGGAGCGCGAATTAAAAATTATTTCGTTACCTGTAATTACGTTAGTTGTAAATAACACATGCGCTGCAGCGAGTGTTGCATGTCCGCATAAATTAACTTCTACCAAAGGTGTAAACCAACGTATATGCAGCGTACCATCAGGATTAGTGACAAAAAATGCTGTTTCCGCCTGATTATTTTCCTGCGCAATTTTTTGCATCTGCTCATCACTAAGCCAGGTTGTTAAAGGAACTACTGCAGCAGGATTACCACCAAAAACGGTATCTGTAAATGCATCAATAAGATAAATAGGCAGGCGCATAAAATTGGTAGGTGTTTTTATTTGATGCTGTAAATGTAAACATTCTCACAATAATTTCTTTAACATAACAATTTGTCCAAAATGATAATTGTCGTGGTGGAGAATACCATGTATCACTTCATAAATAGTAAATTTCCCTTTAGAAGGTAAATAAGGTTCGTGGAGTTTATTATCGTCTAGTTGTTCCAGGAATTGTTCCCAATTTTTTTCCGACTGTTCTAGCCGGCCCAATAAGTGTTGCCATGCCTGAGGTGAAACGTTATCGGGTGGTAACAGGTAATTATGTTCCGGCGAATTAAATATTTCACCCTGCAGTTTTCGTAAAACATTATCGCGCCAGCCAACACAATGCTGCACTAATTGCCATATAGAATTTGCTTCAGGTATAATTTTTTTCGCAGCCTGTTCAGATGTAATATCGGTTATAATTGTTGTGAGTTTTACTTCAGTCCAAGGTACGCCATCATATAAATCGGCAAATAATTTTTTTAGATGTTTTACTTCACTCATGATAAATAAATTGTTTTTGTTAAGCTGTTATGATGTAAGATATGAAAATCGGTAAAATATAACATTTCACGTAATGAAATTTTACCTAATAAAGGGTGCGGTAATACATATTTATCAAGGTCTGATTCTGTCCAATTTTCTACTTTTTTTAACAATTGTTGATGTGCAGTTTGAAGCGATGCAATAACGGCTTCAGGTGTTGTACCGGTTTTTAATTGTTTAGGCACATAAGCTGCGGATGCTGTTGCCCCTGTTTTCAATTTTGCATGGTATTTATCTAGCAATTCTTCATATGTTCTCGTTGGTCTGTTCATTTTGCCGAATAGTAACCGCAGCGCAAAACCGGGTAAACGGTAGGCCAATTGCAGCGGTTTTATGGATAAAACCAGGTGTTGGGCTTGTTCAGCAGGGCTCCATTTGTCGTTTTTCCGGGTAAAAAATGGTTCTGAAGAAAATTGGCTAAGTGTATCACTCATCAATTTTATGCTAATTTCTATCTTTTTTGTGACCTCAATTCTTGTCATATGGTAAGTATTTGTGAATAAAATGCTCTATCAAATTCAGGTCAAATTAACTCAAAATCCCCGAAATTTGTGGTTATTATGTATCTTCGTCCAAAATTCACACACATACTACTACTATGTTAAGAATCAGGTTAATGTTATGTGCTGTGTTACTCCTCCTCGGCGTGTTAACGCATGCTCAAACGAATATTTCCGGGGTAATCAACAGTTACTGGGAAGTTACAGGAATCGACAAATGTAATAATAACGTTACATTACCTGTTACCCCAATTGGGCTTGCTGCGGGAGATCATGTAATACTCATTCAAATGCGTGGAGTTGATGCTGAAGCTGATAATTCACCTGCTTACGGTTCCATTATAAATCTTTCAAAAAGCGGTAATTATGAGATGTTTACCGTGCAGTCAGTGGTGTTTAACGTAGTTACCTTTAACGAAGTAGTAGGCAGATTATATCAACTTGCCGGGCGAGTTCAATTGGTAAGGGTTCCGGAATATAATGATGCTAAAGTAGTAGGTGAAGTAACGGGCCAACCATGGAATGGCACAACTGGTGGAGTTATTGCCATGATTGTGAATGGAACTTTAACTTTAAACGAAAATATTGATGCAAAAAATATAGGTTTCAGAGGAGCAGATGTAACCATCAACACACCATGTTTAGTTGGAGGACCTGACGGTTTTAACGGATATGTGACAACCTTACCTGAAGATAAAGCGGGTAAAAAGGGTGAAGGTATTTCTGAAAATGGAGATAACTTTTATGCACGTGGGGCTCCTGCAAACGGCGGTGGCGGAGGAAACGACCGTCAAACCGGCGGCGGCGGTGGATCGAATTTTGCCCCTGGTGGAGATGGAGGACAGTTAATTAACCCTCCTGCAGGACTTTGCGGTGGTATTTACCCTGGTTTTGGTGGATGGCCTCTAGTATATAGCAATGCTGAAAACCGCATTTGGATGGGCGGTGGAGGCGGTGGTGGTAGCTCTAATTTAGGCTCATCTCCAGTAGCTGGAAGAGGCGGTGGAATTATTTTAATTAAAGCGAATACTATTGAAGGCAACGGGTTTGCAATACGCTCAAATGGGGAAACCATATTTTCTATAGCAAATGACGATGGAGCTCCCGGTGGCGGTGGTGGTGGAACAATTTTACTCGATGTTGCCACAATTGCCAGTGCACTTACTGTTGAAGTGATGGGCGGTGATGGTGGTAATGTAGATAACTCAATTGATGGTATAAATTGTGCAGGACCCGGTGGTGGCGGCTCAGGTGGCTTGTTGTGGATGAGCACCGGTGCATTACCTGCCGGAATTACACTTATTTCTGATGGCGGTAACTCTGGAGTTACTGTTGGAGAAGGCGCGGCATCCCCGTGTTTTAACTCGACAAATTTTGCTCAAGATGGCGCTGATGGTGGATTTTTAAATAACCTGGTCCTTCCGGCACCCACTGAATTGTATATTGAATTAACCGTAGATATGATACCGGATGATGCAGTTGTTTGCGCCGGTAATGAACTTTTTATGAGTGTTATTGCTACAGGAACAGGTTCGCTTAATTACCAATGGAATGACCCAACAACTACTAATACGCCTGACCTTATTATTGTTCCTCCATACGATTTCACCTATGCAGTAACTGTGACAGATGATTTAGGCTGTCAGTTGATTGGTTTTGTAGAAGTGGATGTGATTGATTCAGTAGCTATTACAGCATATCCTGATACCACGTTAGTGATGGGTAATTTCATGACCTTATATACTAATTTAGACGACCCTTATACGATATTATGGACTCCGGATTATAATATTTCTGATATTACGGACCCTAACCCACTAATTAATCCTTACGAAACTACTACGTATTGTGTTTCTGCAACGCATCCTACAGGTTGTGTTTCAACCGACTGTGTTACTATTATTGTAGCTGCAGAGGTTGCTTTACCCAATGCCTTTACACCAAATGGTGATGGTGTGAATGATATTTTTAGAGTTCCACCAACAGCCAACCTTTGCGAGGAGGTTCAATACTTTAAAGTGTTTAACAGATGGGGTGATCCGATATATGACTATTTTAAAGATTTTGACAGAGGTGGTTGGGACGGTAATGATTATTTTGGACGCTCGCAGGAAATCGGTACTTATGTATATGTAGTTAAAATGTTGTGCGATGGTGTTTCTGAAACTTATTCAGGCACTGTTCATTTATTAAGATAATTTATGCTATTTGAAAAAGGAACGGATGACTTATTAGTTATCCGTTTTTTTTATTCGTTAAATATCCATAGTAATACAGGCTTATTTTTCGCCATTAATAAGTTGTCAACCCGGTTAAAAAAATTGTTTGAAATAGCAGGGCAACCCCATCCTTCCGGTGCTCCGATTGGATAAGTTGCAACATCTGGTATTGCGTTCCAAGAATGAAATACAATTTGCCTTTCATAAGCTTTACTGTTAGTTGATTCAAGACCATGTAAATAGTATTTTATACCAACACCCCACTGACTAATATCGCGTTTACCAACTTTGTATTTCCCTAACGATGAAGTATGACTTTCCGGAATATTAGAAAAAATGGGATTGTTGGAACTAGCATCCATCCCCCAAGGATTATCACCGCAACCATGACTAACCAGTCCGGAATCAATTGGCTGATTGGTTTCAAAATCCCATACATAAAATCGAAAATTACCTGAATGTTCGCGCATGTTAATCAGCAGACAAATTGAAGTATCAAATTTATTTTTAATACAATAAGTTTTTGCGTAACCTGCTTTTGAAATTAATAAACTCGTATTAATACTATCTGCTTTTTGCAAACTATCTGCAGTTGCTTTGCGGGCATTATAAAAGAGTGTTGAATTTCCATCACATTGGAGCAAAAGTCCGGCTATTAAAATGCCGGTGATAAGCAGAAGGGTTTTCATTCAGTATGTGTGTAATGAACAACGGCAAACAATACTTATTTATTATAATAAAACGAAATTGCTTATTTCACCATTAAGCCATTATCTTGAAGGAGTTTATTGATTGCAGCAGGTTCTAGTCGGCCCAATTCGCGTTCAGCATCAATATATTCAACTTCACCTTTATAATTGAATTGCACTCTTCTTTCCAAATTACCAAATTGAGGGCATTTCACATTCTGATAATTTTTTACTTTACCGTTATCAAAATATTCTTTGCGCATCAGTAAATATCCTTTTTCATCATAATATTTCATCATTTTAGGATAGTCTTTACGATAATAAGTCGTCCACATTCCTGTCTCTATACCGTTGGTATATGTTCCTTCTATTTGAACTACACCACTTGGATAATAAAAGGACCATTTGCCGTCGAATTTGCCGTCTTTCAACTGCCCTTCCAGTTTTAATTTTTCGCTATCATAAAGTACTACTTTACCTGTGTATGGTTCACCTTCAAACAAACAAATTTCTGCTTGAAAACTTTCCACAAATGCACTGTCTTCATGTTTCATTGGAGCAAAGGCAATTGGAGAGCCATCCTGATAAGTTAAAAAATCAACTAATAAGGCGCCGTTTGCATCCTTGTGTTTGGAAGAATTGCTGCACGATGATAATGCTATTATGGTGATAGCCAACAAAACAAATATTCTCATGGTATAAAGTTAATTTATTTTTTTCGAAGTGTAATTTGTGTTATTTCAGGCCAAATACCGATTCTACCAGGGTATCCTACAGTACCTAATCCGCGGTTAACATAAATAGCCACGTTGTTTTTTTGATAAAGACCTGCCCATTGGTCGTAAATAAACTGTGAAGGAGAAAATCTTATTGCAGGAGTTTCAATACCCATTTGAAATCCATGTGTATGTCCGCTCAAAGTTAATTGTGGCGGGTTTGATTTTTCCAATACTTTTGCATCCCAATGCGATGGATCATGTGATAATAAAATACGGAACGATTGGTCATCCACTCCTTGTGATGCAATATCTAAATCGCCTATTTTTGGGAAATCGCCTTTACCCCAGTTTTCAACGCCAATTACATATATTTTTTCACCATTTTTTTCCAATGCCACGTTTTCATTCAACAATAAATTAAACCCTAATTGAGGATGAATGTTTTTTACGTTCTTTAAATTCTCTTCACGATCGGCTTCTGTTTTCCATTTAATGTAATCGCCATAATCATGATTACCTAAAACGGAAAATACTCCAAACGGTGCACCGATTTTTTTGAAGGTATCAAACCAGCCATCCATTTCATCGGCGCGGCTATTTACTATATCTCCGGTAAAAAAAACGACATCAGATTTTAATTCCTGAACGGTTTGAACAAGGTATTCTAACTCGTTTTCAGCACTTTTATCCCAGGAACCAATGTGTAAGTCGCTTAATTGCGTTAATGTAAATCCATCGAATGATTCAGGTAAATCGTCAAATGCTACTTCCAGTTTATGTATGGTGAAGTTATAACGACCTTTAAATATGCCATAAGCAAATCCTGCAAAGGGAATAGCTCCAATCAGCAAAGACATACGTGCAATAAATGTTCGTCTGCTTAACATAAATGGTTGTTGATGTTTTTTGCGTTTGTTGTAAGTAAACAAGCTTCCAATAAAACGTATAATGATTTCTCCAAACAAAATTATTAATACCACAAGTTTGGAAAACAACAACGAGATAAATATGCCAAAAAACCAGAGATTGATTCGTGCTAATGTGGGCTGCATGTATTGCAACAAAACAAATCCCACTGATGCTAAAATAAACAATGTAATATTGCTTATCCAATAATACCGGATTGCTTTGGGATTAGTATTAAATGCCTTCTTTATGGCACTATGAATAAAAATGTCAGATACGAAATATGCTATTCCTGTAACTGTAAGTCGTGTAATTATTGCCTGAACATCCATATGCAAAGCGTAACAGTTTAGTGTGCCGAAGCGTTCACCAATTTAACATTTACTTCAGGAGGTACTCCCACCTCAATATCAATTTCGTTGAATTTAAAACTGCCCAATGTAAGTTTTTTCTGGAAATCGTCAGCGGCAACCAGTGTGGTTACAATCACTTTGAGTAATG
The DNA here is from genome assembly GCA_035439505.1 of Chitinophagales bacterium. Classification (GTDB taxonomy): domain Bacteria; phylum Bacteroidota; class Bacteroidia; order Chitinophagales; family BACL12; genus UBA7236. Next base: position 58,717 of record DAORKJ010000010.1, on the reverse strand, counting down.
TTTTGTCTTCATTTTCTTTTAGGATAATATCAATATCTGCTTTACTTACGTCAGCAAATTTTTCAAAATGAAATACAATTCTTGGTGGAATGCTAACTCCGACATTAATTTCTTTGGTGCGAAAACCGGTTTTTTCAATAATCGGTGATAGGGCAATGAGGTCGTTCGCCATATCTGCCAATTTTTCGCTGGTTAGGTTTTTAACATCATAAAAATTACTTAAAGTTTCTTTCAGCAATCCTGTAGCCGATTGATAACCTTCTCCTAACAGCCCTGTTGTTTCGTCAAAAACGTTTTTTACCGAATCCAGTACTTTTTTCATAATTATCGGCAAAGTTAATCATCTGCCAAAACAATTAATTTATCATCAGCTGAAAACTTTATCATTTCCGGTTTATCGGGGTTTAACCGAATACCATACGATTTAGCTGCATTGTGTTCATCTGCCATTAATCGATAACCAATCACGGTGTGACCCTTTTGAATGCCGGATGTAGTGATTGTATAAAAATTAATAGGGTTGCTGATGTCAATATAATCGGAAATCGGTTTCATGTAAATTTCACTACCCTCTTCATCTAAAATATCCTCAAAAACACGCATTAAATGTTTGTTTTCACTAACCTGGGTTATTAATAAACTTAACATTTTATCGCTTACAATAAAGTCATCGGCATTAGTAACCTCGGCGAGTTCGCGATTTTTTAAATCAAGCATTTCACTTACCAAGTTCAAATCTTTTCCTGCTTTTTCACTCATGTCGCGTAAGTGTAATAAAGTGATTAATGTAATGGAGTCGCTGCGCTGAATATCATTTTCTAATTCATAACTGAAAAGCATAACATAATCGGCATTAAATACCTGCAGCGATTCCAATACATTTCTGTCAGCAGTTTCAGCGCCGGTAAACTCTATTTGGATATTTTCGTATTGTGCAGCGTTATTTGGTGCTAGTTCCTGAGGTAATTCCACATTCGCAACTACATGAATGGTGGAACCTTTCCCCACGTAGTTATTTAATTCTTTAATTACACGAATAACTCTTCTGTTCCAACCTAATAAAATTATTCGTTCCACTTTTTTCACTGCAGGTGGGAGTGAAGAAGTAATTGCCTGCTGTTGAATATCAAATTGTGTTTTTTGATTGAGTTTGATGGTATCATCATCAGCACTGATGGCAATTATTTCATCTGTATTACTAATAATTGTATCCATTGGCGGATTAATTCGACTTAAACCATTTTGTTTTAAACCGATAATACAACTTGTATCATATGCCATTAATGCTTCGGCATAAGTTTTTCCGTATAATAATGGTTCGTTTTTGTAATAAATTTCATCGCCACCGTAATCCATTAATTCAGTATACACTACACTCAATCCGCTTTGGCGCGAAGTTTGAACCATAATGCGTGCAACAATATCATCAGTTAATATAAGTTCGGCTTCATCTTTAGCAATCATCCGCGCTACATCAAAATTTTGTGTTTCTCGCATTTCTGCAATAATATGATAGGGTTCCGGTTTGCGGTCCGGATTATTTGTTATTGCCAATATTGTTTTAATAATTTCGAAGTCACTTTCATTTTCATCTTTGCCCAAAATAATAATTGATTTTGCTTTTTTGGGATTTACAATTAATAAATCCAGTGGGTTAGTAGTATCTCCACTTCTGCAAATTATTTTAGTATTTTTAGTATCACCGATATTGGACTGAATAGCATCTTCCATTTCAACTTTATCGATACCGGCTAAAATTACTATACGTGGTTTTTTTTGATTTTCGTTAGCCAACACTAATTCGCTGATAATGGTAAATACTTTTGAACTCCATCCTAATATGAGGGTGTAATCATTTTCCATTACTTCACTACGTCCTTTTCTTAATTCTTCCAATTTACCTTCTATACCGCTAGACAAAACACCAATTAATGTGCTTACAATAAAAATACCTCCAATGGTAACCAACAACATGATTATTCTAAACGGCCAACCAGCGTCACCACCCATGGTTCCGGCATCTAATGTGCGCATTAAACTCTGCCAAGCAGCCTCCATAAAATTTAATCCTTCTTCTTCAGGTTGATTTATGCCGGTTACCATCAATACAAATGCAGCCAAAATAATGACCAATATGGAAATAATTGCCAACCAGATAATTAATGCAATGGGGCCTTTGCTCATAGTATTATCAAAGGCATAACGGAGTTTTTTGGAAAAGGTACTCATGATGTATGTTTGAAGTAAAAATATCAATTTTTTGTGAATGGCCTTATTATTTAGGGGTTTAATCAATAACTGCAACCAATTAATAAATAACAGCAGGTTTAGCCAATAACATATTATTGAAAATGCAATATGTTCATGTTTTGTTTGGTCTTTTTAAGTCAGTTTAATACGCTATAATTTGTTCCAACATTTGTTTGGATACCTGAAGTTTAGGACATTTGTAAAAAAATTAGAGATGATAAACTGGAGCAAACCACAAGAAGGTGATTATATACCATATCAAATAAATTATATCAGTCTTGTTCCCGATGGCGACTTAATTGAAATAATGCGCAGTCAGATTGATGCGACGGCAGCATATTTAGCAGAGCTTACGGAGGAGCAAATTCAGTATCGGTATGCACCGGGAAAGTGGACGATTAAAGAAGTGTTACAACATATGATTGATTGCGAACGAATAATGTGTTATCGCGCATTACGTATTGCCAGAAAAGATACAACACCACTTCCGGGATTTGAAGAAAACGATTATGTTACTAATGCCAATGTTGACGAACGTGATTTTATTGATATGGTGAGGGAGTATATTGCCGTGCGCGCAGGTACTATTTACATGTTTAGAAGTTTTAATAATACCATTTTATTAAACAGAGGAACTGCGAATAATAATATTATGAATGTAAATGCATTTGCGTATGTAATTGCAGGACATGAATTACATCATATGAAAATTATTAAGGAGCGGTATGTTTCCGAAAAATGAGTTAAACATTTTTAAAAACTAATTGTTAGGGTAGGAATTTAAATTTTTGCCACTTATCTTTGATACTATGAGCAATTCGTCGGAATACAAACAATTATTACAAAATAATGCCAATTGGGTGGAGCAAAAACTTGCTACTGACCCAACATATTTTGAAATGTTGTCACAAGGGCAAAAACCGCCTTTTCTTTACATTGGGTGCAGTGACAGCCGTTTGCCGATTGACGTGTTTACGGGCTCCATTCCGGGACAAATTTTCATCCATAGGAACGTTGCCAATCAGGTGTTTTTGAATGATATGAATTTGTTAACGGTGTTGGAATTTTCAGTTAAAACTTTGAAAGTGCAACATATTATTGTTTGCGGTCATTACGGATGCGGAGGTGTTCAAGCGGCATATACAGGAACTACATTGAATATGGTGGAAAACTGGACCATGAATATCCGTGATATTGCCATGGAAAATAAAAAAGAATTAGATGCTATTCCCGATTTAACAGAGCGTCTAAATAAACTCAGCGAATTAAATGTAATCCGTCAGTTGCGACAATTATGTAAAACATCGGTAATGCATGATGCATTCCGCAAAAATGAATATCCCAAATTACATGGCTGGGTACTTGATATTTCTCACGGATTAATTAAAGAATTACCAATCCCAATTGATGAATGGAAAGAATATGGTTTATTACCTAGCAGTTATGAACCTTGATGTTCATCGCTAACGCGGTTTTCTATTCTGGTTTTTTCTTTATCGTAAGCTTTTATAATTTGTTTTACCAGTCGGTGACGAACAACATCATTTTCGTTGAGGAAAATAGTGCCTATTCCATCAATGTCTTTTAATATTCTTAATGAAGTGTACAGCCCTGAGCTTTGATTTCTAGGTAAATCTATTTGTGTTAAATCACCTGTAATGATACATTTTGCACTAGGGCCAATTCTGGTTAAAAACATTTTTATTTGTGCATCAGTAGCATTTTGAGCTTCATCTAAAATAATAAATGCATGATCTAAAGTTCTACCGCGCATAAACGCCAAAGGAGCAATTTCAATTACCCTGTTTTGCATATACAGGTTGAGTTTTTCCATAGGCAGCATATCGTCCAATGCATCGTATAAAGGACGGAGGTATGGGTCGATTTTTTCTTTTAAATCGCCAGGTAAAAATCCGAGGTTTTCACCTGCTTCTACAGCAGGGCGGGTTAAAATGATACGTTTTACTACTTTATCTTTTAACGCACGAACGGCCAACGCAACCGCAGTGTAGGTTTTTCCGGTTCCGGCAGGACCAATGGCAAAAACAATATCATTTTCATTGGCTAAAGCCACCATCTTTTTCTGATTTGGTGTTCGGGCCCGGACTAAAAATCCGTTTTGGCCATGCACAATCGCATCATCAGGTAGTTCAGGTAAATCTACCAGCTCATCTTCAGCAATACCGAATAGTATACTTTGTAAATTAGTATCACTAATACTCCCAAATTTTTCGAGGTGAATAAGTACTTTGTTGATTTTACTTTTAAAATCGTCAATGTCTTTTTCATTGCCTCTTACCTTCAATTCGCTTCCGCGACCTGAAATATTGAGATAAGGAAAGGTTTTTTTAATGATCCCCAACCGCGCATTATGTACACCGTAGAAGTCAATCGGCCTTATACCGTCTAAAGGAATTGTTATTTCAATCAATTTTTCTTATAATTTTGTGCTGTTCAATGCAAATTTAATTTTTTTGACTTAACCCACTCGTTTTACCTAAATAATTATGCCAATTGTAACCCTAACCTCCGACCTTGGTGTAAAGGATTATTATGTGGCCATAGTAAAAGGTAAAATTTTGTCACGAGTTCCTTCGGCACAACTTGTGGATATCACCCATGAAATTACGCCTTTTAACATTCAGGAAGCTGCTTTTGTGTTAAAAAATACATTTCCCCATTTTCCGGCTAAAAGTATTCATTTGGTAAGTGTGCATGCAGAAACCAGAACTGATACTAAAGTGGTAGTGCTTGAGCATGAAAACCACTTTTTTGTCGGCATGGATAATGGTCTGTTTGCATTAATGATTGAAGGTGCTCCAAAACAAATAGTGGTTGTCCCTGTACCCGAAAATCTCAACACATCATTTATGGCAAAAGATGTAATGAGTGGGGTAGTGGCCGACCTGCTGGAAGGTAAACCGCTGAGTTCAATTGGCGGTCCGCTTAACGCGCTTGAATCAAAAACTTACTTGCGGCCTCCGGACAATGCTTTTATAATGCGTGCAAGTATCATATATATCGACCGTTTTGGCAATTTGATTACCAATGTAACAAAATCACAGTTCGAAAAAATTCGGGATGGACGCAATTTTGTTATAAATTACAAAAGAAATGAAGAACTTCGCGAAATATCCGGCACATATAGTGAGGTTCCGGAAGGTGAAAGACTTTGTTTGTTCAACTCCTCAGGTAATTTGGAAATTGCTATCAATAAGGGCAATGCCAGTCAATTACTCGGGTTGCATCTGGATAACATGATACAAATTGAATTTGAATGATAATACGCATTGTTAAGATGACTTTTATGCCGGATAAAACTGATGAATTTATTCGCATATTTATGGGAGCACAACATAAAATCGAGGCATTTCCCGGTTGTAAAGGGGTCGATTTAACGAGAGATATCATGCAACCTAATATATTTATTACATTAAGTTTATGGGATTCTATTGAATCGCTCGATAATTATCGCAATTCTGAATTATTTAAAACAACCTGGGCACAAACCAAAATTATGTTTAGCGAACGCCCCGATGCATGGTCGCTGGATAAACTGATGTAAAATGCAAATTTCACCGGATAATTATACCATTTATATTCAACCAACACTTGATGATTCCGGTGTATTTACTTCATGGTTAAATCAGCACCAATATAGCAATGTTTTTGTGTTGTGTGATGATAATACGTTAAGATATTGTTATCCGCAAATCAAACAATTTTTGCCATCACATAGTTGTATAACTATTCCAGCTGGCGAATCGGAAAAAAATATTGAAACATGTAAAAATTTGTGGCAACAATTTACTGATGCACAAGCTGACAGAAAAAGTTTATTAATTAACCTTGGTGGTGGTGTAATTGGTGATATGGGTGGATTTGTTGCCAGTACCTATAAACGCGGTTTCGATTTTATCAATATTCCAACAACATTATTATCGCAGGTTGATGCGTCTGTTGGTGGCAAACTAGGAATTGATTTTAATGGTGTGAAAAATATTATTGGATTATTTCAAAACCCCAAAGCTGTTTTTATATCACCAGAATTTTTACCGACATTACCCTTTGAACAATTACGCAGTGGTTTTAGTGAAATTTTAAAACACGGATTGATTTATAATGCCGAATATTGGCACCAACAAAAAGGTAAAACAGTGCAGCCAAATTCAGATTGGCTTGCTGCAATTGAGCAATCTGTTTTAATTAAACACGATGTTGTAAAAAAAGACCCGTTTGAAAGTGGCTTGCGCAAAATTTTAAATTTTGGTCATACCATTGGTCATGCTATTGAAACATGGTCGCTACAAAATGAAACGCAACCGCTCTTACATGGTGAAGCTATTGCCATTGGTATGATATGCGAAGCCTGGTTGTCCAATGCAGTTAATGGGTTGCCTGCTGATGAGTTGGAAGAAATCACCCATATTTTTTTGCAGTTATTTGGAAAATATCCTTTGGAAAAAGTTCCACTTGCTGCCATCATGGATGTGATGCAACAGGATAAGAAAAATTCTAATAAAACTATTCGGTTCAGTTTATTACATGCAATTGGCAATTGTGATTACGATATTCAGGTAAGCGATGCCCTAATTGCCGATGCATTAACTTATTATTGCACCTTAACATGAAATTAAAATTTGAAGCGGTTCCGAAAACAATCAATGGAGCAATACAACTCGAAGGTTCTAAAAGTATTAGCAACAGATTGCTGATTTTGCAGGCATTGTGTGATGGTGGTTTTGAGATTAATAATTTATCTCCATCTGATGATACTACTACATTAAAACGTTTACTCGCGCTTGATGAAACTACATGTGATGTTGGTGCTGCAGGAACAACTATGCGTTTTTTAACGGCTTATTTTGCAACGCGCAATTGCGAAAAAATACTTACCGGCTCAACAAGAATGCAGCAGCGACCTATTAAAATTTTAGTAGATGCATTAGCGCAATTAGGCGCTTCCATCGAATATTTACAAAATGATGGTTATCCGCCAATTGCAATTCATGGAAAAAAATTAGCAGGGGGAAATGTCTCAATACGAGCAGATGTGAGTTCGCAATACATTTCTGCATTACTCATGATTGGACCTTCTTTGGAAAAAGGATTACACTTAACATTGGAAGGAAAAATTTCTTCTTTTCCCTATATCAATATGACCTTAAAAACGATGGAAGAGTTAGGTGTGATGTCGAAAATTGATGGGAATTCCATTACCGTTCATCCTGCTAAATACCAATCGAAAATTATGCAGGCTGAGAGTGACTGGAGTGCAGCATCCTATTATTTTTCGGTATGTGCATTAAGTCCGAATTCAACTTTGAAAATTAGTGGTCTATTCGAAAATAGTTTGCAGGGCGATAGCGTATTACCTGAAATATATCGGCATTTAGGTGTTGAGGCGCATTTCGAAAATACAGTACTCGTTTTACAACAAAAAGGCAAATGTGTTGAAACATTGGAATTTGATTTTAGCAATTGTCCGGATTTAGCACAAACAGTAGCAGTTACTTGTGCAGGATTAGGGGTGAAGGCAATATTTACCGGTTTAGAAAGTTTACGCATCAAAGAAACTGACAGGACTGCAGCTTTACAAACCGAATTAAAAAAGTTTGATGTTGAGTTTTGGGAAGAAGGTGAGGCCTGGAAATTAAATGGAAAAACCAATGCTGCTTCAGTAATTACAATTAATACTTACGAAGACCATCGTATGGCTATGTGTTTTGCGCCATTGAGTTTATTACATCCGCAAATTGTTATTGAAGAACCTTGGGTGGTAAAAAAATCTTACCCTTCTTTTTGGGATGACTTTTCTAAACTAGGGTTTGTTTCTTCAATTGGTTGAGGCACATCCGGAGTTAATAAATCATCTTTCGACATTGGTCTTTCACTATAACTCCATTTGAAATTTTTTAATAAGAAGTCGCTGAGCACTGCATCCTGCATGGGTTGAAACTCGCTATCAGGCGCATTTTTGAATGTAATGCGATGGAATTTTTTATCGCTCAGTAAAATAATGATTTCACTACAAAACATTTTATTTACGCCAATATATCGATCCTTGTCATCTTTGCCATAATAAATACTTTCTCCGTTGCCAATCGCTTTTATTTTTACCAAATCTTCGTTGGAAAAATAACCAAATATATTTCTGCCTTTTATTTGATTATATATTAAACTGTCGTCCTCATTGATAATGAAACCGTCAGTAAATAATTGAATTTCCTGTAACGTTTTATTACGCATAATCATATTAATAGTATCTGCAGTAAACTGAGTGCTGTCGCTCCACATAATAGGTGCGCCATACATTCTTATTACAGAATCCATATCGGCATAACTTAACGAATCGCATTTGCCTTGTAAATCGCTTTTATAAATTTTTACGTTATGAAAAACAAGCAATGTTTTGCGCTTTAAACTGTCCTGAATGGAGCGGATGGTATCGCCACCAATAAATAAAGTATCGGTGTCCATAACAAATCCTGCAATGGAACCTCCCGTTGAAAATATGGTGCCGTTTATTTCATCATACTCAGCAAAATTGCTGTATTGTAGCACTTGTTGTGCAGTATCAGTAAATACGATATTGTAATAAGCTTTGCCAATACCTGTTTCACGATTGTAATAAATGCTATCGGCTGTCAGCGACTGCGGTGGATTATCCAGTTTGGCATGCTGATGAAATACAGCTATACCACTGTTGGTTTCATAATACCCTTTTTCGCAATACACAGTGCTCTCTTTATTAAATATAGTTGTAGGACCACGAAAGATTGCTTTTTCGGTTGCCGTATTATATTGTAGGGTATCCGCTTTTAATCCATATTCAGGATGCGTTAAAACAACATCGTTTTTAAAATAAGCATCATTAGTATTCGCATAATAATAACCTAATTGGCTGGTTAATACTGCTTCACCATCTGTTACTTGTCCACCATTTATATAAGTAGCAATTTTAGTTGTTAAATCGTAACTCAAATTATCGGTAGTGAGTGTCATCGATTTATCTGTAATTTTTGCATTGCTATATAACTTGGCAATTTTGGAATTTCCATTATAGATGGCAGAGTCGCCATAGGCATGAATTGAATCGGCTTGAATCAAGTGCACATGACCATAAATTTTAGCCATGTTTTCTGATTTAAACAAAAGGGCGGAATCGCAATAGAGAATTAAATCATTTTGTTCGAGAATAACATTATTGATTAACCTGTTTACACTCACATTCTTTTTTTGAATAATTTCCAGATAATCGGCACTACGAATTTGTATTTCGCTGGAATCTTTTTTTGTTTTAACAGGCATATTGGTTTGAGCTTGTACTACATGAGCAGACAAATTACAAACAACCAGCAAAATGCCGGCAATAATTAACCTGAATGTCGAATTTTTCATAATGCTTTTCGCAATCCTATTTACCAAAAAGCTTGAGTTTGATTGTAGGATCTTCAGAAAACTTGGCAACTGCTGAATCTAAAGCTTTTAATGAGGCAAGCAGTTCGTTGTATAATTCTTCATCATTCACCAATTTTCCTAAACTGCCATCACCTTCATTAATTTTTTGAGAAATAGTATTGATATTTTCTGCAGCTAATGCAAATTGCGTGCTAAGTTCCTGCCATTCGATGGTATTGAGGGAATCGGTTACTGCTTTTAAATTAGATAAAATAGATTTAATATCATTTTCGCTTTCGTTCACATAATTAGTGATATCTGATACGTCGGATATAATAGAATCTATTGCGCCTTCTTCTTTTATAATGATATTGTTAACGCGGTCGGCAGATTGATTAAACGATTCCAAAGTAAGTTTAATACTCTGCATACTTTTTTGTAAATCGTTTTGTACATCTTCAGTAAAAATACTTCTCAAAACAGTAATGGCAGTATCCATTTGCGAAAGCATACTTTTTACTTTATCGCTAATTGGTTTGAACTCTGCGCTTATGGTATTAGCCAAATCAGATTCAATTTCACCCAATAAATTACTATTAGGTTTTGCCATTTCTGTAGCATTACCTAAATATATTTCCACATATTTTTCACCCATCAAATTCCCTCTAATGCGCGCGCGTGAGTCAATTGGCACATTTACATCTTCCGAAAAATTTAGCACTACGTTTACACCGGACTGGTCTTCCTGAAGGGCAACTGATTTTACTCTTCCAACGGAATATCCGTCAATAATTATAGGATCACCTACCAACAATCCGCCTGCACTGCCATATTCTACAAAATAATCGGTTCCTTTATGAAATATATTGATTCCTTTAAGGTAATTAAAACCAATAAACAATAATGCTATACCTATAGCCGTCAAAACTCCTACCTTCGATTCATTAGATATTTTCAAGTGATATGTCTTTGAGTGTGCTAAATTATAAAATAGTTGGCAAGTTGCGTTCAATTATTTTTTCGCAATAGCCTTTGCTTCTTCAATGGAGATACGTTTTCCATCGTTTATCGCTATAACAAATGCATCTTTATAACCGTTTTCGCGGGCAAAAGTTTGTTTTTTAGTAGCTTCATCTAAAGTAGAATAGGGGCCTAAACGATACTTATACATGCCGTTTTCTTTAACAAATGTGATGTTTTCTTTGCTTAGCGCGGAGAATTTGCTGTTTTTTTCTTCCACGGCACTTGCATAAAACTGAACGCTGAAACTCAATCCTTTAGTATCTCCGGCCACGGCAATAGGATTTTCGACAGGTGTTTCTTTTTTGTCCATTTGGGCTTCCAATTCCTGGGCTTTTTCAGCACTCACCTTACCCGAATTGTTTTCCATATCATTTTTATAATCACGGAATGCATAAAAAATGCTTTCGGCAATGGCAGATTGCCCTTCAGATGAACCTAAGAACTTTTCTTCGTTGGCATTGGTTAAAAACCCGGTTTCAATCAACACACTCGGCATCCCTGTTTTCCATAAAACCAGGAAACCGGCCTGTTTAACCCCTCGGCTGCTGCGTTTTGCGTGACTTTTCATATATTTTTCAACGCTGGAGGCAAATAAGATACTTTGCTCCATAAACGCATGTTGGTTGAGAGAAAAAATGATATGTGAGGCAGGATTTGACGGGTCGAAACCGTCGTAATGCTGATTGTAGTTGTCTTCCAATAAGATTACGTCATTTTCCCTTTTGGCCACATTTAAGTTGGCTTCGGTTTTATGTAACCCCATTACATAGGTTTCTGTGCCGAAAGGAGATGAACTTGGGTTGGCGTTACAGTGAATGCAGATAAATAAATCGGCATTATTGCGGTTAGCAATTGCTGCCCGCTCGTGTAATTCAATAAATACGTCGGTTTTGCGCGTATACACTACCTTTACATCCGGGTAATTTTTTTCGATGAGTTCACCCAGCTTAAGCGATAAATTGAGTGCAACTGTTTTTTCGTTGTTTTTGCTGCCACTGCATCCATGATCATGGCCTCCATGACCCGGATCGATGACTACTGTTTTTAATTTATACGGTTGAATGGCAACCGGAGATAACGAAAATGACTTAAATGAGGTTAAAACAATAAATGCAACCACGAACATTCCAATTAGCAAACTTGTTTTGCCGGTCCTTTTTTTCATAATTTCAATAGCTTTGCACAATAATTGTAAGTAAACATCCATTTAGTAATAAAATTATTCCAAAATTATCTGTGCCACGTAAATTTCTGCTTTTAGCCATATCGATTTTTGTGAATTGTATGTTTTTAAAGGCATCCGATGGCATTTTTGTATATAAAAATGAGCAATCCAACCAAAATGTTGTGAATTATGCTGCTCAGGAACTTCCCGATACCATC
>DAORKJ010000010.1:28223-46560 GCA_035439505.1 Chitinophagales bacterium | reverse complement strand
GACGATTCCTATTATGGCGACCACCTGAGTTATACTACCTGCGAATTGGATCATCCGCATTTTTATATTGCTGCTGATAAAGCCAAAGTAATTCCGCAAAAAGTTGCTGTTACAGGCCCTGCAAATTTGGTTATTGCCGATGTACCCACACCATTATTTTTACCATTTGGGATTTTTCCGATTAAACGAGGTCAAACATCCGGGTTAATTATTCCAACATACGGAAAACATTTTACGCAGGGATATTTTTTACGCAATGGAGGATATTATTTTGCGCTCAACGATTATTTTGACCTTGCATTAACAGGCGATATTTATTCACGCGGAAGCTGGGGATTGCATGCTGCAACTGCTTACCGTTTAAATTATAAATTCAGTGGTAATTTCAGGGTAGATTATGCTGTTAATAAATTAGGATTACCATTTGCGCTAGATTATTCAGAAAATTCCGGATTTTATATTTCATGGAATCATGCACAGGATGGGAAAGCACGTCCCAACTCATCATTTAGTGCAAATGTGAATTTAAGCTCAAGCGATTATTTACAAAATAACGCCTACAATAGCAGTTATTTAACCAATACCTTAAACTCTGGTATCTCATTTTCACAGGCTTTCCCTAGTACGCCTTTTAATTTAACTGTTGCATTGCGTCATTCTCAAACTATTTCCGACAATATGGTAAACCTCACTTTGCCTGAAGCATCGCTGAGTATGAACCGCATTTATCCGTTAAAAAAATTGAGTAATAAAAAAGAAGGTTTTTTAAATCAATTTAGTGTTACCTATAATCTGAAAACACGAAACGAAATTATTTCGCCCGATTCACTTTTATTTATGCCGGAAACATTAGACAAAATGGAAAACGGCATGCAGCATACTGTTAATTCTTCTGCGCCTTTAAAATTTTTAAAATATTTTACGTTTAATCCATATTATAATTATACTGAAAACTGGTATTTGGAATCTATTCGAAAAAATTATCAATTAACTATTGTTACCGATACCTTCCCCACCGGAACAGGTGAGGATAGTATTACCATTGATACCGTTTACTTAGATATTGATACCGTAAATGGATTTGTTGCTGCTCGTTATTTTAATATGGGCGCCAGTATTAATACTAAAATTTATTCTACCATACAGTTTAATGGAAAATTAAAGGCAATCAGACACGTAATGACACCATCCCTCACCTTTAATTATACACCTGATTTTGGTGCTCAAAAGTGGGGATATTATGGCGATTATTATACAGCGCCTACAGCAGAAGAGCCCACCCCATATAGCATCTTTGAGGGGAGTATTTATGGTGGTCCCTCGCGGGGCGAGGTAGGGAGTATTGGGTTAAATCTGAGTAATACATTGGAGATGAAAGTGTATTCGAAGAAGGACTCTGTAAAACATGAAAAGAAAATAAAAATTTTAGAAAGTTTCAGCTTTGGAACTTCGTATAACCTCGCTGCAGATTCTTTAAATTTGGCTGATATTTCATTCAGCGCATATACTACTTTATTTAAAAATGTGCGTATCAATTTTTCAGGAAGTTTCGACCCTTATATTTTGGATTCAACAGGAAGAAATCTCAACCAGTTTGAGTGGGATGTTAATCAACGCCTGGGAAGATTTAATGGTGGAAATGTGAGTTTGAGTACCGATTTTCAATCTAAACGAAATTCTAATCCCACCTTAGCTACATCAGCGGGTACTGAAGGTGAACGAGAAATGGTTTGGAATAACCCTGAAGGATATATCGACTTCGAAATACCATGGAATTTTAGCATCTCCTACAATTTACGTGTAACTAATGCACCAACACCTGACGGAAGAGATTCTTTATATACTACACAATCGGCTTATTTTCAGGGTGATTTAAATTTAACGCCTAACTGGAAGGTATTATTATCGTCGGGATACGATCTAGAGTTGAAGCAATTTACTTACACCAGTATTGATATCTATCGCCAATTACATTGTTGGGAAATGGGCTTTAAATGGATACCATTTGGAGCTAGACAGAGTTATATATTTAATATCAATGTAAAAGCAAGTGTGCTCCAGGATTTAAAACTTACCCGGAAAAAAGAGTGGACAGAATTTTGAGGTCAGAATTCCCAACTTTATTGCAAAAAAAAAGCGCGAAATTATTCGCACTTTTTTCAATAAATTTTGTTTCAATTATTTAATGAATTTATACGATAGTTGCTCATTGTCTGAATGTAGTATAGCTAAATACATACCTGGTTTACTTTCATTTCCTGCAGCATCATTTCCGTTCCAATTTAGTTTGTAAAATCCACTATTGTATGCAGCTTCAGTTACAGTTGTAACAAATTGACCGGCATAATTATAAATATCAATTTTAACATCAGTTGAATTATCTAATTCAAAACTGATAGTATAATTATTTTCAGCCGTAGTTGTTACACTAAATTCCTGATCGAATAATAAATCGCGGAAAAGCGGAGTTCCTTCTTGCGGAGTGGCGATAAATTGTTTTATACCTGATAATGATTTATCAGCACTTGCCGGGCCGGCAGGAGTGGACTCAGGTAATCGGAAAACACATAAAGATTTGAAATAAATGGTGCTGGCACTTCCCACATCTGTTGCCCCACCGAAACAATAATTTGTCCAGTCGAAATTAATATTTCCGGCAGTGTGAGAGGTAGAAGTGTAAACAAAATAATCGGTAAATACTAAACATCCATCAGGGAATGGGTTCGTGTAAGTTAAACTCCAAACATCAGATGTTTTATCATAATAACCTGTCACAATCCAGTCGTAACCTGCAAATACATCTGCAGTTCCGTTTAATTCGTAATAGCCCGGACCTGTTCTTGTTGCAGTGACTTCAGCAATATACCCGAATTCATCCACAAAACAAAAATTGGAAATAGCTGCGTTAAGGTTAAATGTAATAAAAAGGGATAAAGCGAGTGTCGTTGAATAGATAGGCTTCATGTAATTAGTGTTTGTTCGGTATAAATTTAAGTGTCTTTTATCAAACTAATGTTACCATGAGTAAGATTTTATTACAAGGCCGTACACAAAAGTTATTAATAAACAACCCGCATTTTAATGGTATGAGGCACATTCTTTAATGCCTCTATAGTTGAGGTGGTTAAATTCCGGTTGACATCTATAACAGCATACCCAATTTCAGTATTGGTGTTGAGGTATTGACCAACGATATTCACTTCGTTGTTTGAAAAAACGCTGTTTATTGCTGATAAAACACCAGGTGTATTGCGGTGAATATGCAAAATACGGTGAGCGTTAGGATGTTGGGGTAAATGTAATGCTGGTACTGTATGTGAGCCACTGGTAACACCGGATTCCAAAAATCCAATCAGCTTAGCTGTAACATCTTCGCTTATATTTACCTGTGCTTCTTCCGTGGAGCCACCAATATGCGGGGTTAATATTGTATTAGGGATTTGTTGTAAATCCGAAACAAATTCAGCTCCGTTTTTTTCCGGTTCTTCGGGAAATACATCAATTGCAGCTCCACCAATATGGCCTGATAATAAATGTGTTTTTAATGCCTTCAAATCAATTACATTCCCTCTGGCACAATTTATTAAAATACTGCCCTTTTTCATTTGAGAAAGCGCAGCATCGTTCAACAATTGAATAGTAGATGGCGCTTCGGGCACGTGTAACGAAACTACATCTGCTATTTTTAACAAGTCATAAAGCTGATGAATTTGTTGAGCGTTACCCATTGGCAATTTTGTAGTTACATCAGTATATATAACCCGCATTCCCAAAGCTTCTGCTAATACAGATACCTGCATACCAATATTACCATATCCAATTATGCCGAGTGTTTTTCCACGTAATTCAAAACAATTGCGGGCATCTTTTAGCCAAATACCCTGATGCGCGGCAGTGTTTTTTTCCGGAATTCTGCGCAATAACATGATGGCTTCAGCTATTACTAATTCCGCTACAGACCGTGTGTTTGGATAAGGAGAATTAAAAACTACAACACCTTTTTCTTT
The DNA here is from genome assembly GCA_035439505.1 of Chitinophagales bacterium. GTDB lineage: Bacteria > Bacteroidota > Bacteroidia > Chitinophagales > BACL12 > UBA7236. The sequence goes on along the minus strand of DAORKJ010000010.1, from coordinate 42,553 downwards.
TGCTGTTTGTAAATCAACCTGATTGGTGCCAATGCAATAACATCCTACCGCCAGCAATTTATTTGCTTGTTGTAAAACCCGCGAAGTAATTAGTGTTTTTGAACGGATGCCTAATAAATGTACATCTTTAATAGCATCAATCAGTGCGTCTTCTTCTAATGCCCCACTTAATTTTTTCACTTGTGCATATCCGGAATCGACAAACCCCTGAACAGCTCTGTCAGCTATATTTTCTAAAAGCAGAATCTGAATTTTTTCTTTAGGATACGACGTTAGCGCGGACATGTAAGTTTTTTACAAAGATAGGCTAACAATTGAAGTATTGTCGAATATTAAATAGCATTTTTGACTAAACAAAATGGAAAACTTATTCTATTACAACAAAACGGCCTTGTTTGTTGATGCCGGTTTCAAGGTCTTTTACATTAAATAAATAAATACCTTGCGTAATGGTTTGTTTACTTTCACTTAAAATATCCCAGGCGTGTTCACCGCCGGAAAACTCACGCGCATTTTCATTACCACCATACGTATCAAACCAACCAATATCGGAGCCATTATAATTGTCACCATCGTGTTGAATAGTAGCGACAATATCTCCCCCTAAAGTAAAAATGGTGATTTCACATTTTGCAGGCAAATGATAAAAAATTATTTTTCTGGTTGTTGATGTTGCTCCATCCCAAGCGGCATTTAACCGATATGGATTTGGATAAACACCAATAGCAGTTTGTTCGTCCGAAGTGGCTAAAGTACCCGGAAAAACACTCACCGCATTTTCAATAAAAGAAGATTCTAAACTTTCGATATTTAAATTTTCATCACCACGATCAAATGCGGTTAGGATAATTAAATATTGCCATCCATTTAACACATTGTCTAAAGTGTATTTGTAATAAAAGGTATCTGCATCAATTATTTCAGGCGTTGTTAAAGCAACAAGTTGTAATCCATTATTATAACCCAAATTATTACCCGGCAAATCCCATTGAGCAATCATATTGGCATCGCCTAATAAATTTAAATTAAAATCGTCACCGGGCTGAGTTCTGTATAAACGATATCCTTCAAAATCAACTTCTTTTGAAATTGGGTCAACCGAAAACTCCGCTTTGTTGTCCCAATAAATTTCAATTGACTGACTATTAGCAATCACTTTAATTTTTGGCGTAGCAGGAGGTTCAGGTAAAATATATCGGTCTAAAATATCATCCGCATCTAAATCTTCACCTGCATCTAAAATACCATTCTCATTTTGGTCTTCTCCTAAATAGGTGCGTTTCGACCAGCTTAAATGGTCTACTAATGTAGCTTGTGCTTCAGGCGTATCTTTTTCTTCGCCGTTTACACCACCATTGTCGATTTGTTTGGCGCAGACAGCAGCAAAAACTAAATGAATAGTTTCACCCGGTTCAATGGCAATTACAGGTCCAGCAGATAATAAATTTGTTAACCCACCAGTTGTGGACGGGTCATGTAAAAAATCTACAATGCCCGGATCAGCATAGTTTAATCCGTCTTGCAATTTATCATAGCGTTCAACATCATTTGCAGGTGCATTATAAGGAGGTGTTGCCGTTGAATTAAAAATCCAAAAATTACTATTCACATTTGCAGCTGGTAATCCGGCAGCAATTAAATTGACATTATTATTTGGATGAATAAACTGGTCGCGCCATTCGATGCCTAAAAATTGAAATGCACCATACGAATTGGTAAATCCCGGATCGCCATCTACATCAAAAGCATAATTAGTAAAATAATCGGCTAAATATCCATAACCACCCTGACTAAAAAATGCAGAACCAAAATCGGTAGATACATTTACATTGCGGACAACTAAATCGCTCCATAACCCACACCAAACACTATCCCAGATATTGGTTGAATTATTGGTGATGCTATAATTTAATAACACAAAATAATCGGCAAAAGAATAATTCCATGCATAAGATTCTAAATGCACATCTGCATTTAACGGTTGTGTATGCTCAGAAATAGCAATTGTGGTTCCGGGAACAATCACATTTTTATCTGAAGCATCAATTAACATATCAGCATGAGAAACGGCATCGAAATTAAAAAAATCACTTGCGGTTAATGAGCTGCGTTGTTGTATGGTATTTCCTATTTCTGCTGAAAACTCAAATCCTGTTTGACCGGTAGTATATCCGCTTGCAGCATCTTTTGCTGAGGTAGAAACTAAATACTGGCCATCAACTATAGCACCTATCCATAAACCGGCTTCAAAAAGGTGCTCAATTCCGGAATTCAGCGGATATTCCATAGATGGCTCACCGGAAGGTGAATTGCGCACATCAGGCCGACCCAGGGTTAACGCATTTGTGACATAAAAACCCATATTGCCCACTTCAACCACTTTATGGTCGAAAGAAGCCTGGGCATTAGCCATCAGCCCTTCTACAAGTATAACAACCAGGATTAAAACGCGCGAAATTTTCACCGCGTAAAACTACTAAAATTTCGATGGAATTGCAGGTGTTTCATGCCATACTGTTCTGTTTACACTGAAAGATTGAAAAAAAATCCAGGATAAAAATCCAAAGACGAAGCAATTGCGTATATCCGCTCATATAATGGTTTTAAACAAATAGCAGGCAGTTGTGATGACTATCATCACTTAACAAGTAAAACATATTTATTTAACAATTAAACGTTATTGTATGCAACTCAAAAAATTACTCAAAGGAAAACAGTCTGCAACAGCTAAAATGAAATTATTTTCAATGGCACTTGCAGTTGGATTAAGTTTACAATCCGAAGCACAAACTATTTATGCATTAAGCGGTGGAGGCTTGTATAGTTTTGATGCAGGTATGCCGGAATCGGCAAATTTTTACGGGAGTATTAGCGGTATTACTCCGGGGCAAACCATTGAAGGAATGGATTTTCGCCCTTTAAACGGTATGTTATATGCGCTAGGCTACGACCGTAACACTCAAATGGCCCAAATTTATACAGTTGATATAGCAACTGCAATTGCAACGCCGGTAAATATTGCACCTATTTCTTTGGTTTTAGGACCTGTTGGTGCAGACAGATTAGATGTAAATTTTGATTTTAATCCTACAGTGGATAGAATTCGTGTAACCAGCAATCGCGATTACAATTATCGATTAAATCCTATTACCGGAGCCATTGCATTTACTGATATTAATTTAAATTATGCAGTAGCTGATGTGAATGCGGGAGCAAATCCTTATATCGCAACTGGTGCATATACTAATAGTTATGTTGGTTCAACTTCAACTGTTTTATATAATGTTGATGCATTATTAAAAGTGGTGGCTAAACAAGATCCGCCAAACAATGGAACTTTAAATACCATTGGAAATTTAGGTGGAGCAGTAAGTAAATCATTTTCTTCTGCAGACATGGATATTTTTTATGATGCAGTTAGTCAAACTAACAAAACATACTTAACCGTTAATTCCAATCTTGAAGCGGACCGTTTAATTTCAGTTGATTTAACAACCGGTGTTGGAACATTAATTACTACCAATATAGGCGGTGGTTTATACATTGATGATATTGCTTGTTTTATAGATAGAAGTTATCCTGAATTAATGGGTAATTTAATGTATGCATTAAATACCAATAATTTTTTATTATCATATGATAGTAATAACCCTTCCGTTATTCGTAAGGCTGTGCCTGTAACCGGTATTACGTTAAATCAGGCGATTGTAGGAATGGATTTCCGTCCTGCAACAGGCGCTTTATATGCTTTAGGATATAATTCAGCAACCAACGAATCACAATTGTATACTATTAATGTTAGCACAGGTGCAGCAACAGTTGTAAATGCCGTACCTACTATTTTAATGTTAGGTGGAAACAATATTGGAATGGATTTTAATCCCGTTGTAGATAAAATCAGGGTAGTTGGAGCAAACAATGCGAACTACAGATTAAATACAGATGGTACTTTATTTTTCACAGACCTCAATTTAAATTATGGTGCTGCTGATATTAATTTCGGAGCAGACCCAATGATTGGTGCGGTGGCGTATACCAATAGTTTTGCAGGAACGCTTACAACCTCACTTTATGATTACGACCAGATGTTAAATGTAATAAGTAACCAAAACCCACCAAACGATGGTGCTTTAATTACAATTGGAGCAAGTGGTATCATGCAAAATTTGACTGACCCAACAACCGATATGGATATTTTATATAAAGATGGAATGAATATCGCCTATTTAACAGCGAATACCGGTGTTGCCACTTTCGACCGCTTATATGCCTTAGATTTAACTACAGGTGCAACTACCGATATGGGTGCAATTGGATATGGCCTTGCAGTAAAAAATATTGCAGCAACAACAAATCCTGAATTAAAAATTGCAGGTGGAATAATCAACGCTGCAGGTAAATTACAAGTGGATATTTTCCCAAATCCTGTGCATGATTTATTGACTGTTAAATTTCATACTAAAGAAGCTAGTTTAGCACAAATTGCAGTGTTTGATATTTTCGGCAATAACACAGGTGTTGGCTTAGCACAATTAGTTAGTGCGAATGCATCAGTAACCTTAGATGTAAGTCCGCTTGTTCCGGGTGCATATGTGATTAAAATAAATGCAGAAGGAAAAACAATTTCGAAAAATTTTGTGAAGTTATAAGTTTGTTTTCATACCATAATAAATCACTCTTCAATTTTGGAGGGTGATTTTTTTTGGGATAATAAACTAGTAATCGTTTCCACTTGTTGTTTGTTTGCTAGTCCTTTAGTTTGGTTGTTTAGCCGCTGTGTGCTCACCATCCAACTGTATATCTAAACCTAAATTTAACTAAGTCGCAGGATCATTCAATCAATTATTGCAGCATTTATTTTTACTAAAATTGGTAGTTAAGAAAGGTTTGCTGATAAGAGGATATAAATCATCCCTAATTTTCTCCTACTTATCTCTATTTTTGCCTTGTGAAAAGTTATATCTGTATACATGGTCACTTCTACCAGCCACCTCGCGAAAATGCCTGGCTGGAAGTGATTGAACGTCAGGAGTCGGCATTCCCTTTCCATAACTGGAATGCCCGAATTGCTGCTGAATGTTATGGCCCAAATGGAGCTTCCCGGATTTTGAATGAGGAAAATAAAATTATTGACATCGTTAATAATTACCAGGACATCAGTTTTAATTTCGGTCCAACGCTGCTCAGTTGGATGGAATTGTACGATAAAGATGCATATGAAGCCGTAATTATGGCCGATATGAAGAGCAGACAGCGATATGGCGGACATGGCAATGCATTGGCACAGGTGTATAATCATATCATTATGCCATTGGCTACTCCCCGCGACCGTGATACCCAAATTATTTGGGGTATAGCTGATTTTGAAAAACGGTTTAACCGTAAACCGGAAGGCATGTGGCTGGCAGAAACTGCAGTTGATACCGCAACACTGGAATTACTTGCACAACATGATATTCTTTTCACCATTCTTGCACCACGTCAAGCGAAAGCTTTTCGTAAATTGAATGATGACCAATGGCAAACTGTCAATGAAAATCAATTAGACACGGCTATTCCTTATGCGTATAAATTACCTTCAGGAAGAACCATTGCATTATTTTTTTACAACGGACAAATTTCCCGCGAAGTAGCATTTAACGGACTGCTCAATTCAGGTAAATTATTTGCCGACAGATTAATTGCAGCTGCTCGAGATACAGAACAACCACAATTAATTCACATCGCGACCGATGGTGAATCGTATGGACATCATCACTATCGCGGCGATATGGCATTGGCTAGTTGTATCGATTATCTGAAAAAAAATAAATCAGTAACGCTTACTAATTACGGTGAGTTTTTAGCCAAATTTCCACCTCAATTTGAAATTCAAATTCATGAAAACAGCAGTTGGAGCTGTGTGCATGGTGTTGAACGCTGGAGAAGTAATTGCGGATGTTCAGATGGCGGAAATCCCGGATTCCATCAACAATGGAGAGCTCCTTTACGCAATGCATTAAATTGGCTTAAAGAAAAAGCCGATGTAGTATTCGAAAACGAAATGTTGCCGTTTACACCATCACCATGGGATTTACGCAATCATTATATTGATATTGTAAACAATAGAACAGAATCGGTTATTCAACAATTTTTTGCAAAACATTTCCCGACAAAAATTGAGGAAGCGCATAAAATTAAAATGATTCGACTTTTGGAAATGCAACGTCATGCCATGTTGATGTTTACCAGTTGCGGATGGTTTTTTGATGAAGTAAGTCGCATCGAAACAAAACAAATTTTGCAATATGCCGACCGCGTAATTCAAATTGCCGAACATGAGTCTTCCTCTAAATTATATCAGGAATTTTTGCAAATGCTAAGTCTTGCCCCTAGTAATATTACAAAATATACTACTGCTGCGGGATTATACGAGACTGAAATTCGCCCTCAACGACTCACACTAACTAAAGTTGGTGTACACCACGCCATTTTAAGTCTGTTTGAAGACATGCCGGAAGTGTGCGCTGTATTTAATTATACCATCAAAAACGAGTTTTTTGAAAAAATGTTGGCGGGTGAACATACACTTACAATTGGTAATATGGTTATTAATTCCACTTTTACTTACGCACAACAAGATTTTCAATACGCAGCCTTATACCTTGGTCAGCATCATGTTATTGGTGGCTACGATGAAACCATGGACAGCGAGCAATTAGAAGAATTATTTTTGAAATTGAGAGATGCTTTTAGAAAAAGTAATTTAAATGAAGTAATTGTGTTGATTAGAAACGCATTTCCAAAAAATACTTTTTCGTTCGAAAATTTATTCGGTGATGCAAAAGAACAATTACTCAACGCTATTTTAGCGAAAGACATTGCCATTGCTGAAGATAATTACCGTGCCGTTTATGAAAAAACATTTACACTGGTAAATATGTTGCAGCAACAAAAAAAACATATTCCTGAATTATTGTTGCGCAATACAGCCGCAGTTATTAATGCCGACATTAAAAAAGTGTTCAGCGAAGTCAAACCGAATTCTGTTAAGCTCGACCAATTAGTAGATGAAGCTATTAAATGGAAAGTAGAACTCGATGCGGAAAATATAGGCTTTGTTGTCGCTTCTCGCTTATTTGATATGGTTGACCAACTGGCTTATAAAGTAGATGATTTGCAACATCTCGATAATTTAAGTCATTTGCTGATTAAACTCAATGAACTAAAATTAAAATTCAGACTTTGGAAAATCCAGAATAAATATTACCGGATTGGTAAAGATTTTATTGGTAATGAAAAGTTCATGAAATCGTTGGGCGAGCAGGAGTATAAAAAGTGGTTGCTCAAATTTAAAGCTGTTGGCGAACAACTCAATATCCGATTCTGAAATTTTGTTGAAATTTACTCCATTAAATAGTTGATGTGTTTCAATATGCCGATATCATACAAACCTGGTACACAGCTAAAAAATGGCATCAATATCCGTTTCAGCACGAAATAGCCCAGGCTTATGCCGAAGGGTATAACGGCATTTTAAATGCACCAACCGGAAGTGGGAAAACCTATGCCATGTGGATTCCCATTGTTGCGGATTTTATGTCCTCAAAACAATTACTATCACAACCCGGATTAAAAGTATTATGGATTACACCACTGCGTGCTTTAGCTAAAGATATTTGTTTCGCATTACAAGACGCCTGCGATTTATTAGATAATGGATGGAAAGTTGAACTACGCACTGGTGATGTTTCTCAAAAAACAAAACAGGCACAAAAAAAATCCATGCCCGATTGTTTAATTATAACGCCGGAAAGTTTGCATGTGTTATTATGCGGAAATAATTATAGCGAATTATTTGGCAATTTATCTTGTGTTGTGGTTGATGAATGGCATGAATTGTTAGGTAGTAAAAGAGGTGTGCAGGTTGAATTAGCATTATCTCGGCTAAAAGCTATTCGTAAAAACCAAAATAATCATTTGCGCATTTGGGGAATTAGTGCCACCATTGGCAATTTGGTTGAAGCAATGGAAGTGTTATTAGGGAATGATGCCACCAATGAAAAATCGATTGTTATTCGGTCTTCCGGCAAAAAAAACATGGAAATTCACACCGTTTTGCCTCCAAGTATAGAAGTATTACCATGGTCAGGTCATATTGGATTAAAATTGTTACCTGAAATTGTAAACATTATCCGTGCATCACAAACTACTTTGGTGTTTACCAATACCAGAGCGATGGCAGAAATCTGGTATCACCATATTTTAAATTACGATGAAAATTTAGCCGGATTATTGGCTATGCACCATGGCAGTTTATCCGGTGAAGTGCGCGATTGGGTAGAAGAAAATTTACACGCGGGTACTTTGAAAGCAGTTATATGTACTTCCAGTTTGGACCTGGGTGTAGATTTTCGTCCGGTTGACACAGTAATTCAGATTGGTTCTCCCAAAGGGGTTGCAAGATTTACACAACGAGCGGGTAGGAGTGGACATCAACCGGGAGCTGTTTCTAAAATTTATTTTATACCGACACATGCATTAGAATTAGTTGAAATTTCAGCGATTAAAGAAGCTGTTGTATCTAATAAAGTCGAAAAAAGGGAACCATTAGTAATGTGTTTCGACGTGTTAATGCAATACTTAGTAACACTATCTATTGGTGAAGGTTTTGTTGCAGAAGAAATTTATCAGGAAATAAAACAAACACATGTATTTAATCTGATTGTTCCGGAAGAATGGAATTGGATGATTAAAAATATTGCACAAGGGGGAAATACTTTTCAGGCGTATGATGAATTTTGTAAAGTAGGTAAGGTGGATGGACGCTATCGGATAATGAATAAAAAAGCTGCGACCAAACATCGTTTACAGATTGGTACTATTGTGAGCGACCCTGTTGTGCGCATTGCCTATTTGAAAGGTGGAACATTAGGAACAATAGAAGAATATTACATCGCTTCATTGAAACCGGGTGATGTGTTTTGGTTTGCAGGATTATGTTTGGAATTTGTAATGTTGAAAGATATGACAGCATTTGTCCGCAAAACCAAAGAACAAAAAGCTGGCACTGCATCTTATCAAGGTGGTCGAATGCCATTATCGGGATATATGGCTGAATTAATGCGCAAGCAATTAGATTTAGCTGCCAATGACAACATGCACAATATTGAATTTGACATGTTGCAACCATTGTTAAAATTGCAACAACAGCGTTCTGTAATTCCAAAATTGAATCAACTACTTGTAGAAACTACCGAAAGTAAAGAAGGTTATCATATTTTTATTTATCCATTTGAAGGTAGGGTTGTGCATGAAGTAATGTCAGGTTTGGCAGCTTACCGAATAAGTAAATTAATGCCGGTTAGTATTTCAGTAGCCATGAATGATTATGGATTTGAATTGTTATGTAATCAGCACATAAGTGTTGATCCTACTTTAATAAAAAATATATTGCAGACCACTAACATGGAAACCGATTTATTTAATTCGGTGAATGCCACAGAAATGGCCAGGCGGAAATTCCGCGATATTGCCGTTATTGCAGGAATGGTATTTCAGGGATATCCGGGCGAATTAAAACGTGCACGACATCTGCAGTCATCTTCGCAATTAATTTTTGATGTAATGCGTATGTATGAACCTGATAATTTATTATTGAAACAGGCATATAGTGAAATTTTGTATGGACAGATGGAAAATGCCCGATTGCGGTCAGCATTGTTACGCATTCAAAACAGCGAAATATTAATTCAGCAAATGGAAAAATTTTCACCTTTCGCATTTCCAATTGTGGTCGATAGTCTTCGCGACAAGCTCACTTCAGAAAAATTAAGCGACCGTATTCAAAAAATGGTAATGGATAATCAATAACTTTGAGTGATGGAAATTCAACACTATGGGCAAACATTTATGCTATCGCCACAAAAATGTTTGTATTGGCCTAAATATCAATTGCTTTTAATTGCTGATGCACATTTTGCCAAAGAAACACATTTCAGAAAACATGGTATCGCTGTTCCACATGGTATTTTACAACATGATTTGTTGCGAATCGAAAATTTAATTCAGCAATTCCAACCTAAAGAAATTATTTTTCTAGGTGATATGTTCCACAGTGAAGAAAACGATGGTTTAAATGAGTTCATCAACTGGCGAAAAAACCAAACCATAAGCATGACATTAATTATCGGTAATCACGATATTTTACCTGCCGAATGGTATGTTTTTGCAAAAATTAACTGTATTCCAAACATGTTGCAAATTGACAACATTGTATTGTCTCATGATCAATTACCGGAAATTACAAATGGTGTTATCAATTTTTTCGGTCATCTACATCCTGCAGTAAGATTAAGTGGTGCTGCAAAACAATCGCTGCGACTTTCCTGTTTTTGGTTGGGAGAAAATTTTATGGTAATGCCGGCATTTGGGCGTTTTACCGGAGCAAAAAGTATTCGCCCGGAAAAAACGGATACCATTTATGCCGTTGGGGAAGGAGAAATATTTAAACTATAAAATAGGTTTCCATTTGGGTTAGCAACTCAAAATATTATTAATGGAAATATGCTACCAATTAATCAGTGGTAACCGAACTTAAAAGAAAACGAAAATCATTAACGGGTAATAGCGAGTTTATCAGTTTGTCTGTACCCATTTTGCTGAACATAATTATAGGTATAAATACCCGGAACTAATTGCAGTGATGACATAAGTAAATCAATTTGATGGCGGTAAATTAATTCTTTAACAATTAAATGCCCCGACATATCATACACTTCAATAACTCCATATCCTGTATTTAAATCTACATTTACAGATGTGGTTTTTAATATATTGCTTATGCCATTTAAATCAACTTGAGAAAGACGATAGTAGTTGGTACCTGAATAGGGTAAGAAATCAACCATATAGTAATTAGTTGGCTCCTCGCTGTATTGTTTGCCTTTTACGGTTCCAATTGAAGTGTAGTTAATACCATCATTAGAACGCTCAACTAAAAAATAATCATTATTAAATTCAGTTGAAGTTTCCCATCCTAAGGCAACACTATTATTTTCTATTAATTCAGCATTAAATGATGTAAGTGTCAATGGCAATAAAGCACAATCGAACGTTGCACCAAGATTTAAATTCCAATCTAATGTATATCCAGTAACTGGTGGTGACCAGTGATTTACCATTAAATAATATGTTTCTCCTGCAAGTACATCTAATGTTGCCACCCAACCATTCCCTGTAACTGTTTCTGATACATCCAAGGCAGTTGTTTTCATACCGGTATCACCTGTTGTTGCAGCGTAACTGCATCGTATTGGTGTGCCAAGACCACCACATGTAACCCCTGGTCCATATAAAGCGAAATCATAATCATCACTATTTGTAACAGGGTCAATTGTCAAACCAATATTGCCTCCGGTAGCCATCGTAAATGTGTACCATGTGGAATAATTTTCACCACCTGCCGTACATCCTGAACATGATTCTGAAACTAAACCCGGCCCAACATCACTTGCTGCTACGGCCACGTCTGAACAAATTGGAGTTGCATAGGTGCAATCACTATTATCTGTACCTGTAGGTCCGCCGGCACATGCCACATTGCTAATAGTTGCAGACCAACCTGCATACGTATTAGAATTGTTTGAAAAAAAACGGAAAGATAAACAGCCACTACCGTCAGTACTAGTTGCAGTAAATGGCACTGTTGGTGAACCGCAAATTCGACCGGAACCAATTGTTACACCTGGTATGGAAAGGAGAGTGGAATTTTGTGTTGCACCATTACCAATGGTTAAAAAATCCAGGTTGCAAGTTGCATGTGGTTCGGTATCAAATGTATTAAAAGTTACAGAAACACAATTGTAAGCTATACTTGGACAAAACACCCTGTAAATACCATTTTTACTGCCCGCAAAACTTGTCCCAATATTATTGGAATAATTCGATGCCGCACCGCCATTATCATAATAATCACCGGTAGATGTATTTACCATGCAAGCGCCAACGTAAGTTCCATCAATTCCTGCTGTAGGGTGAGTATAAGTTTGGGAAAACGCAGATGTCAAATTGAGTATTCCTATTAGGAACACCAGTAACATACTTTTATTTTGAGCCTGCATTTTCATATCATTATTTTTCAATATGGTCTTTTGAATTGTGATTCAATCCCTGCCAATTTTTAATACTTTCATTTATTGAATACAGTAACAATACATAACCTGTTGCAGCATCCTCTATTAATACGGAAGTAGTTTGAGCACGTAAATCTTCATATTGATTCAAATCTAAATTAGCTACATCCGATGCGGTCGGATTTGGCAAACCAACAATTTCATAATCGATGTAATAACGTTCTAAATTGGATGGAAGCACCTTAAGTTCAGACACACTTTGTGCAGAGCAGTAGCTGTAGCATACTAGGCCTAGTACAAGTAGAATTGTATTTCTTAAACAATGCATGTGTGACAATTGGTAAACCAAAAATAACAAATAGTTTACATATGTGAAGACCTCAATCTGAAAAACCTTATTTTTAGCACAGGTTTAACACTAAAAGTCCCGCTGTATAAAGGTTACAGACCAAGTTAACAGTTAACGGTTTTTCGCAATTTAGTTTTATTTACCGGCTATTCCTTGCCAAAAGGGAAAACTGGGATGGCTTAAACCTTTTTTAGTTTAAACTTGGATCTTCCGGGTAATTCACAATTTGAGTATACTCGCCCCCTAAATCCTTTAATACCTTCTTCCAAAGTTCCTTGTTAGCAGAATCAAATATGTAATCACTTTTTGCTTTTGTAACAATCCAGGCATTATCGGTGAGTTCATCATCAAGTTGCCCCGGGCTCCAACCACTATATCCAAGAAAAAATTTGATGTTTTTTGGGTCTAAAGTACCATCTCGCAACAATTCGCCTATTTGCTCAAAATTACCTCCCCAATACACATCATCCGCAATATGTAAACTGTCTTCAATGATGTCGCCATATCTATGCAAATAATGTAAGGTATCTTTTGCAACCGGACCACCATAAAATAAATCGTTGGTAACGGCATCAAAATCAACCAGTGCATCACAAACCTTCACATTGAGCGATTTGTTTAAAATAAAGCCAACCGTGCCGCCATCTTCCAAATGTTCGCATAACATAATAACAGTCCGCTTAAAATTCGGATCAGGCATAAAGGGCTCGCTCAATAAAAGGTGGCCTGCAGCAGGTTTTACCTTATTCTTAATCATAACACGCTTATTTATATGGTTAGGCAGGTCAAATATCCGTATTATGCGGTATAAACCAAATTTTTTTCAAAGCAGTTCGAAAGCTATCAACCTGCCATCCACATTTACTTAGTATAGTGATTACTTAAAATTAACATCCCAAAAACCAAATAGTTGTTAAATTTGATGCAACTTAATATAGCAAAAGAGAAAAAATGAAAAAATTGTACTTTGTATTCGGGGCTTTGTTATTAGCTATAACAGGCAACGCACAGCTTTCAATTCCAACAACCGATGTTCCGGTTTTTATAGATTTTACGGGCTTTACCGGCGCAGGTTTCCAACCCGGTGGCGGTGGTGGCACCTTAAATTCGGACGAATGGAGTGCAACCGGTTTTAGTGAAGGTGATGTAGATTTTGGAGCAACTATGATTACCGGCGATTTTGCTAGAGGCACCACTATGGGCCTGGTGAACACAGGTGGAATTTATGGAGTTGACATTGCAGGTAACCAAGGGCTAATGGTACAACCTGTTGCAGACGACTTTACTCCGGGAAGTTTTATCCTCAAAATTCAAAATAATACCGGTGTTGAAGTAGCTGAACTGGCCATTGCTTATACCATTTACGTGTTAAATGACCAGCCTCGTTCTAACAGTTTTAATTTTTCCGTTTCTTACGATAATGTTACCTATAATCCTATTGGTGATTTAGATTATGCCTCGCCTGAAGCTATGGATTTTACGCCATATATCACTCCAAAAAGTTCAAGCATTACCGGCCTTGCCATTCCGGATGGCGCAGTTTTCTATTTGCGCTGGACAGGTGATGATGTAAGCGGAACAGGTAACCGCGATGAATTTGCAATTGATGACATTTCAATTACTGCTGTTGAAGGTGAACCATTGGTTTTAGCAACGTTTAATCCTGCTGCCGATGCAGTTGATGAAGGTGTTGGAACAGCCAGTGGAAATATTTCATTAACTGCTACTACAGATTGTTCAGTTAACGTAAGTATTAACGTTGCATCTTCAACCGATTTCACAGATGTGCCTTTAACTTCATTTGATGTTGTTTTTGTAGATGGAGATCCAACTGACTATACATTTGATATTCCGGTTTTTGATGATAT
>DAORKJ010000010.1:24826-28123 GCA_035439505.1 Chitinophagales bacterium | reverse complement strand
TTGTAGATGGAGATCCAACTGACTATACATTTGATATTCCGGTTTTTGATGATATTATTGATGAATCAGATGAAACATTGATTTTAGATTTAACTTATATTTCCGGTGCATGCGCTGTCGGTTTGCCAAGTTCATTCACATTGTTAATTACCGATAACGACGATACGCCACTCCCAGTTTATACTGAATATGATATTGCAGAAGTTACTACTGAAGATGCTGATGGTATAGCATTAAGTATTGATGAAAAAGTAGACTTAACAGGAATAGTTTATGGTATTAATACTTGGGACGGCGGATTACAATTTACATTAATCGACAATACCGGAGGAATTAGTGTATTTAGTTTCGATAATACTTTTGGATATACGGTTACTGAAGGTGACGAAGTAAATATATTAGGCACAATTTCTCAATTCAACGGATTAACAGAAGTTGAACCTGATACACTTATTTTTATTGATGGTGGAAATACTTTAAAAACACCAACAGAAATAACCGTATTAAATGAATCAACCGAATCAGATTTAGTGAGCATAGAAAATGGTCTTACCTACGTGGATATTACACAATGGTTGGGCGATGGTAGTTCTTTTAATGTGGATTTAACAGATGGTACCAATACCTATACAATCAGAATAGACGATGCGAATGAATTATCAACTATGCCTGCTCCTTCAATTGTTGAACCATTTGTGCTAATGGTGACAGGTCTTGGTAATCAATTTGATTCAGATGCACCATATACATCAGGTTATCAGTTATTCCCTCGTTATGCCGATGATATTGAATTGATTTCAGTTCTTGAAGTTGAAGATGCAACTCAATCTGGAATTCAAATTTATCCAAACCCGGTAACTGATTATTTTATTGTTGAAGGTCAACAAAACATAATCAGTGTTGAATTGGTTAATCAATTTGGTCAGGTAATTTTATTAGAAAATAATCAATCAAATACCTACTCATTAAACAATATTGCAGCAGGTATTTACAGCGTAAAAATTACAACAACAAATGGTGTTGTTTCCGACAACATTGTGAAGTTGTAATAAAATATTTTATTAACATCCACATTATTCTCATGATATGCTCATTAACTGTTGGGCACAGTAGAATAATGTGGATTTTTTTTTAACTGTTTTTATGACTTGAAGTTTTAATTCCGGCACAATAAAATCCAACTCCTCCTTATGTCAAAATTATCAGCAAATGTAAAAGCCCGCTTCCACCACGAAATGTATCATGGCTGGTTTAAAAAAAGGCGTTTTTTTGAAGGTTGGTATTTCAAAATTGTAGATAAATCGGAGCAACATGCCCTGGCTATCATTCCTGGTATCGCGATGGATGAATCTGGTGAAAAACAGAGTTTTATTCAGGTGCTGGATGGTGTTAATGTAACCGCTGCTTACCATAAATTTGATGCCATCGATTTTCGGTCTAATGAAAACAGGTTCAAAGTACGCATTCGCGAAAATTCTTTTTCTACCAACAGAATTAAATTAGACATTCCGGGCATAAAAGGATTGTTACATTTTGATGAACATTTTTTCTGGCCTAAAAAAATTATTTCACCGGGAATAATGGGTTGGTATTCGTGGGTGCCATTTATGGAATGTTACCATCAGGTAGTTAGCATGAATTGTGCAGTAACCGGGAAATTAATCATCAATAAAAATGAAGTTGATTTTGTAAACGGAAGAGCATATATTGAAAAAGACTGGGGTAGAAGTTTTCCTTCGTCGTGGATTTGGATGCAGAGTAATCATTTTACTAAACAACCTGTTTCTTTTAAATTATCAGTAGCGAAAATTCCATGGCTGAGTGGTGCGTTTGTCGGATTTATTTGTGCTTTCTTAATCGATAATAAATTAATTCGTTTTGCAACATATACAGGCGCTAAATTAAAATCGATAAGTGCAGAGGGAGAAACAATCGATATCGTTTTAGAAGACGCTAAGTACGTGCTAACCGTACAAGCCCAAAAAGCAGCAGGTGCCGAATTGGCCAGTCCTGTATTAGGTTTAATGGAAGGCCGCGTAAAAGAAAGTATGCGGGCACTTATTCACATTACACTTTTTTCGAAACAGGAAAATAAGGTTATTTTTAACGACACAGGTCGTAATGCAGGATTAGAAATAGCCGGCAATACGACTGAGTTGCTAAATTTTAAGTAAGAACATGCGCAATCTGCTTTTCGTGTTATTTTTTATCCCCATACTTGTCCTGGCACAGGATACTTTACCCTACAGTGAATTTCGATTTACAATTGTTGAAGTAAACGGGAACGACTTAACCGATGATAAAATTGAAGCGCGTATTGCAGAAGTATTTTATACCGATACCAGCAAACACGATTTGGATTATGTGTTTACCCAATTAGCTTATTCCAAAAAAGATAGTTGCTGGATTTTAAAACAAAACGAACCTTTGGGATATAATTATAAAATTGAAATTTTCAGAAAATCTGATACCGTTAATCCGCGGTTACTGGAATTACGAAAAATGACCCTTATTTATAATGGTTACGACCCTGAAAATAAATCAGGATGTCAATATTGTATTTGTAATGAAATACCCATGGAAAAAGGTGTATTTGTAATTGATGTTCCACGTAAAATGGAGTCATGGGCATATATCCGAAAAGTAGCTATCAATGTAAAAAATGTTCCAACCGAATTTCGTGATATTACGGCTATTCAAAATTGGTTTTTCCGAAAAAATAAATAATTGCCGTCGCCCATTGTATTATGGAAAATCTACAACCTTATTACGACCTAGTTGAATCAGTAATCGAATCGTTTGGTATCAATGCTACCGAATGTCGTGGCGAAAAATCAGGCA
Organism: Chitinophagales bacterium; assembly: GCA_035439505.1. Lineage (GTDB taxonomy): Bacteria > Bacteroidota > Bacteroidia > Chitinophagales > BACL12 > UBA7236. Next base: position 25,282 of record DAORKJ010000010.1, on the reverse strand, counting down.
TGTGGAAAATGTATAAAGGTTCTGCAGAAGTGTGGATCGACGTGTGGTATATCGAAAAAGAACAAAGGAGCTACTTTCAGGTGATGGCTCCGGTAATGCCTGTTCCTGCACAAAACCGGGAAGGTTTTTACCTCGAATTACTGGAACTTAGTGATGGTATGTACGATGTTGCGTTCAGTATGCACAAAGGTTGGGCTTATATAAAAAATATCCGCGAAGCCGCCGGTATCGACTTCACCGAAATTCGTTCAACAATCAACCGTGTGGGTAGTTATTGCGATGAACACGACGACCGCTTGAAAGCCAAATATGGCCCTCCCCAGGCACCGGGCGCTCCTCCAACCAAATAATGGATGGTTTTTACCAGTCGAATACCTACAAAAAGGTATAACATTTTGAGTCCTTTATTGGTTACTTTTGTGCCTTATTTAGATTTATTATAAACAAATGGCTCGA
>DAORKJ010000010.1:17880-24726 GCA_035439505.1 Chitinophagales bacterium | reverse complement strand
CCTTTATTGGTTACTTTTGTGCCTTATTTAGATTTATTATAAACAAATGGCTCGAATTTTAGGTAAGCAACTGCTGCAAATGCCTGTTTTTATTGGTATAGCTGCCATTTTAACGCTTTTTTCCTGCAAACCCGCTGAGCCTGACACAACATCCCTGAAAAAAGAGATTGTGACCGCCTACTCCCAGGTTGTGTTTGCAACATATGAAGATGCCCTTACTACCGCAAAATTGCTTCAAAGTGCTGTTGATACGTTTTTAAACAATCCAACCGAATTACATCTTAAAGCTGCTCAAAAAGCCTGGATTACCGCCAGAGCATTTTATGGTCAAACAGAGGTTTTCAGATTTTATGATGGTCCGATAGATAATGGAGAAACAGGAGTAGAAGGTTTGCTCAACGCATGGCCATTGGATGAAGTTTATGTGGATTATGTGGTAGGTGAACCAAATGCCGGCATCATAAATAATGTTCAGGAATATCCTGCAATTACCCGCGATTTATTAGTTAGTTTAAATGAAAAAGGTGGTGAAGAAAATATTAGTTGCGGCTACCATGCCATTGAGTTTATGTTGTGGGGGCAAGATGTAAGTGAACAAAAACCGGGGCAGCGACCATATACCGATTTTATTCCAGGTACTGTTAGCAACGACCGAAGAAGAACATTTTTGCAACTCAATACCGGATTGCTGATTGAACATCTTACTAAACTGTGTGATGCATGGCAACCGGGAAAAACCGATAATTACGCAGCAAAATTTTTGAGTGAAAATCCTGATAATGCCTTGCAAAAAATATTAACCGGAATGGGCGTATTGAGCAAAGTTGAAATGGCTGGTGAACGTATGTTTACCGCTTACGACAATGCCAGTCAGGAAGATGAACAAAGTTGTTTCAGCGATAATACTAAAGCCGATTTACAAAATAATATTGGCGGAATTATAAATGTATTTTATGGTAATTATGTGCGATACGATAAAACAAATGTAGATGGTGCTGGTATCGACGATTTATTGAAAAATAATCACTCAGCAATGCTAGACAGTACGGTATTGATGTTAAAAAAATGTAATAACGATATTCAAAATATTTATTACCCGTTTGATCAGGCAATCGTTGTGGAAAATAAACGTGAACAGGTTATGAAAGCGATTTTAACCACCCAGCAGTTGGGTGAACAATTTTCAATTATAGCCGCAACTTTGGGTATCACTATAAATGTAAATGCAGCAGATTAATGAAATTTAATTCCAATAAAATAACCATTTTTACTATTGCTGCAGTAATGGTATTATTTATTGGTATATCATTTTTTGCCTGCGAAAATTTTGTTCCTAATAATGCAGCAACCGCTTTAGTTAATCAACCCAATGAAACATTATCCGGTGGTGCAGCAACAGTTTTTGATCAATCAGTAAATGCATTTGCATTACCAATACCTACCTTATCATCACAAGATGAATTATTATTTTTTGTCGGTAATTCTTTCTTTAATCAAAACTGGGTTCAAGCACCTTCAAGCACAACTGCACGTGATGGATTAGGGCCATATTTTAATGCTAAATCATGCTCCGGATGTCACTTTAAAGATGGCAGAGGGCAGCCACCGGCAAGTATTGGACAATTATCGGAAGGATTTTTATTGCGATTGAGTGTGCCGGGAACAGATAAAAATGGCGGACCGGTCGGTGATAAAAATTATGGCCTCCAATTTCAGGATCATGCTATTGATGGTTTATTGGCAGAAGGTATTTTTCAATTGCAATGGGAAGAAATTTCGGGCAAATATCCTGATGGAACAACTTATCATTTGCGCAAACCTATAATTATTTTCGATGAACTTAATTACGGTGAAATGAGTAGTGATATTTTGATTTCACCGAGAGTTGCTCCACAAATGATTGGACTAGGATTATTGGAAGCCATTGATGAAAAAACAATTTTGGCACTAGTAGACGAGCAGGATAAAAACCATGACGGCATTAGTGGTCGTGCCAATTATGTATGGAATCATATTACACAACAACAACAAATCGGTCGCTTTGGATGGAAAGCAAATGAGCCAACTATTTTGCAACAAATATCAGGTGCTTTTAATGGTGATATGGGAATTCGCACACAATATTTTAAAGACCAACATATACTTCCCGCACAAAAAAAAGCAGCAACATTACCGAATGGTGGCGAAACGGAAATTGATAACGACGATTTAGAAAAATTACATTTGTATTCAGCCACTTTAGCTGTGCCTGCGCGAAGAGATGTGACCGACAAAAATGTAATAGCCGGTAAAAATATTTTTATGGCATTAAACTGTAATGCCTGCCATATCGATAAAATGGTAACCGGAACACATCCAAAATTTACTGTTTTGTCTAATCAGACCATTCAGCCATTTACCGATTTGTTATTACACGATATGGGTCCGGGTTTAGCTGACAATCGTCCTGATTTTTTAGCAAGCGGAACTGAATGGCGCACACCACCACTTTGGGGAATAGGATTATTTAAAACCGTAAATAAGCATACCTATTATTTACATGATGGCCGTGCAAGAAATTTAGAAGAAGCCATTTTGTGGCACGATGGCGAAGCTGCCAATGCAAAAAATGGTTTTATGCAATTAAAAGAACCAGAACGCAAACAATTACTTCAATTTTTGCAGTCACTTTAAATAAAACAATATTTATTACTAATTTGCGTTCTGTTTGTTGACTGACCACAGCTAATGGAATTCTTATTTACATTACTTTTTCAATTACAACTTTGTTTGCCGGCGCCCACAAATGCGGTAAGCAGCCCGGTTGCTATAAATAAATTGTCGACACCTGAATTTTTGGTAGGTAAACATAACTATTACACCGATACAAATTTTGTAGAAATTCCGGCTCATATGGCTTATAGGAGTGAAATGTTTTTATTGGATGAGGTTTATGCTGCATATTTTGAAATGTATACTGCAGCGAAAAAGGAAGGTGTTAATTTGAAAATTATCTCTGCTTCCCGAACATTTGAAGAACAAAAGTGGATTTGGGAAGATAAATGGAAGAAAAATAAAGCAACTTACCCTGCCGATACCAGCCTGGCAAAATTCATCATGCAATACAGCGCAATGCCCGGAACAAGCCGTCACCATTGGGGTACAGAAGTTGACCTCAACAGCACTTCAGATAGTTATTTCGCCACTGCAGCAGGTGCAAAAGTGTATAAATGGCTTACCGACCATGCTGCCGAATATGGTTTTTGTCAAACATACGATTCGAAAGGCATAAGTCGGCACGAAGGTTACAATGAAGAAAAGTGGCATTGGAGCTATTTTCCCATCGCAGATCCATTGCTGAAAAAATATGAGGAATTGGTGGAATACTCCCATATTCAGGGCTTTTCAGGCGATAATGCGGCGCCAAAACTCGACGTAATCAACAACTATGTTTTGTCCATAAGTCACGAATGCGAAAAATAGTTGTCGAAAAAATTGCGTATCAGATATTTTTGTATCTTTGATAAAGAGTTTCGTTAGTTTGTTCATTGCTGCAGTTTTTTTACTCGCCGTTTTTTGGACTTATTCATTTGCAACTCCTATCTTTTATTATTAACAAATTAGAAAAAAATGAACATTTACGTTTCAGGATTGAGTTTCAAACTCAATGACGCCGATTTAAGGCAGTTGTTTGAAGAGTACGGTGAGGTATCTTCAGCTAAAATTATTATGGACAAATTTACAGGCCGTAGCCGTGGATTTGGTTTCGTTGAAATGAACGATGAAGATGGCCAAAAAGCTATCGACGCGTTAAACGAAGCTGAAGTAGACGGAAAAGTTATCGGCGTATCAGTTGCTAGACCTCGTGAAGAACGTCCTCGCAATAACTTCAACCGCGGTGGCGGTGGAGGCGGTGGCTTCAACAAAGGTGGTGGCGGTGGTGGCCGCAATAACGATCGCGATGGCGGTGGTTATGGCAAGAAAAACTTCAACCGTTGGTAATTATTAAGTCAAAATAATACAAAACCCTGTTCGTTTTCGGACAGGGTTTTTTGTTTGTTAAAAAGACGCTTAACTTAGCCTTAATAATTATTTAATTTACGTACTCGTATTAACATGCGCTACACACTTACCTTCTTTTTAGTAATAATTACTGCCATATCGTTTGCTCAAAGTTTTTATCAGTTAGAAAATACCGATATCCCCGATGATGGCACTTCCATTATGTTTGAAATGAACGTGTCCGGTTTACCTTCCACTATAGATGGCGATTTTGGTTTAGAATCCGTTTGTTTTAATATCAATCATACCTGGGACAGCGATATCGATGTTTTATTAATAGCACCTGATGGCAGTTCTTTTGTATTGGTGAGCGGTGTGGGTTGGGCTGCAGTCAATTTTGAAAATACGTGTTTTAATAGCTTCGCAGATAATTTTATATCAGATGGCGTTGGCCCTTTTACGGGCGAATGGAAACCTATTGGTGACATGGGTGCTGTAAATAACGGGCAAAATCCGAATGGTATTTGGAAATTGTATGTATATGATACATGGGCTTTTGCCGACGCTGGATTTATGATCGACTGGTCCATCACTTTTGGTGATAATCCGGCAATTCCTTTTCCTTTTTATAGTTCTAATTTACCTATCGTAAAAATAAATACCTTGGGTGCAATTATGAATGAGCCTAAAACCGAAGCTAGTTTTTATATTATAGATGGTGGTATTGGCGCTACCAATATTCCATCCGATACGAATTATGCTTTTGAAGGAAAAATATTAGTGGAATTGCAGGGCTTCTCCGGTCCTTATTATCCCAAAAAAAATTATGACTTCGATATTGTTGATGATGCCGGTTTAGAATACGACACTGTATTATTAGGCTTACCTTCCGAAAACGATTTTATTTTAAAAGCAGAATATTTGGATTACTCATTAATGAAAAACGCCATCACCTACGAAATGTATCGCAAAATGGGACGATACGCTCCACGCACTAAATATTGTGAAGTAATGGTTAACGGCGAATATAAAGGTGTTTATTCCCTTACGGAAAAAATTAAACGCGATGAAAACAGAGTGGACATTGCCCAATTAAATCCTGAAGATATTTCCGGCGAAGAATTAACCGGTGGATATATTTTTGAAATCAACGAAAATTATACACCCAACGATTGGGAAAGTGATTACCTGCCAATTAATTATGCGTCATGCGGTTTACCAGTTGCGTATAAAATGGTGTATCCCCGAGTGGAAGAAATTCAACCGGAACAACTCGATTATATTGTGGCTTATGTCGATAGCTTTGAAGATGCATTGTATGGCGATGAATTTTTAGATGAAGCAAGCGGATATCGCAATTTTATTTCGGTAAAATCTTTTGTTGATTTTTTAATTACGAATGAATTTAGTGCGAACTATGATAGTTATGGCAGAAGCACCTTTTTACATAAAGACAAAAACGGTGAAATAAATATCGGACCGGCATGGGATTATGACCGTGCTTTTGCACCTTGGGATGTGAGCGGATGGGTTTGGGAAAATACACATCCTGCATGGCCTTTTCCATTTTGGTGGAGTCGTTTGCAAGATGATGAAGAATGGAGAAATGAAGTGTATTGCCGATATAACGATGTGCGTCAACATATTTTAACCGACGAAAATATTACTGCATTCATCGATTCCGTTGATGCATATATTGGAGATGCTGCAGCTCGTAATTTTTTGAAATGGCAGGAACTAGGTGTAGGTGACCCTGAATATTTTGTAACGGAATTGCGCGACTTTATTGATGCGCGATTAAATTGGATGGATATTACTTTGGCCGCAGATTTTGTGCCTGCATCGGATGCCTCTTTTACTTCAACTAGTTTAGGAGCGCTTACATACGCTTTCACTCCGTTTACTACTAATGCTGATTACCTCTGGAATTTTGGAGATGGCACACAATCAACTGAAGAAAACCCAATACATACATTTAGCAGTGCCGGCGATTATCTTGTTTCACTTACTGTAAATAAATATTATGGCTGCATTGGCAACTCAGATGAAATGTTTCAGGCCAATGTTTCAATTGTAGATATGGGTTTGGATGGAATTACCATTTTCCCAAACCCGGCTACTGATTTTATTCAAGTCGAGTCAAACAATAATGTAGTAATTAATGAAACAGCATTGTTTACGGTAGAAGGAAAATATATTGAAACAAAAATCAGTACCACCGCAAATGGGATTGTAATCGACCTTAAAAATGTTGCCGCAGGGACTTATTTATTAAAAATCAAATCCGGCGAAACATTAATCAATTATCCGTTTATCAAGTATTAAAATAATGTATTCTATTCTTAACGCAGTTGGCAACCTTTTAAATTGGTTTATAAATGGTGCCGATATAATCCACAAAATCAGGGGTTAACCCTTGTTGCCGGATGAATAATTGCATTTGCGCTCTGTGATGTATGCTATGATAATTTAATTGTAATGCCAGGTCTTTTAGCGGCGATGTATAGGGTTTATTGCCAACACCAATCCAAACTACATTTTCCAATAACTCAGCTTCCGATTTTTCTGCAAGCAAATCGAGCCATGGTTGTAAACTTTTGTCCCAATATGACGCTAATTCGTCCATCGGGTAAACAGGATTCCACCAGTCGAGTGTTGATGTTGCAGGGTAAATTCGAATACGATCCATCCACTTAAACTGACAATTAATCAGGTGACTAAAATGTTTGATACACTCACTCGGATCTGCCATTTGTTGCATCTTTTCGAGTACCATTTTATTGGCTTTGTCGTTAAATAAAAACGTGTCGGTGAGATATTGGTTGAGTTGCATAGCTGAAAAATTCGAACGAATATATTAAATTT
>DAORKJ010000010.1:15235-17780 GCA_035439505.1 Chitinophagales bacterium | reverse complement strand
TTATATATTCTGAATAGCAATCCTGCGTTTTTCTTTTAATTTTTTAAAATGTGTTGGTGTTAGCCCTGTAGTTTTTTTAAACTGTGCAGAAAGGTGTGCCACGCTGCTATAATGCAGCATATAGGCGATTTCGGATAAGGTGTGTTCGCCGAAAATAATAAGTTCTTTGATACGCTCAATTTTAAGTCCAATCATATACTGCTCAATAGTGGTTGCTTCAACTTCACTGAAAAAGTTAGCGAGATAGGTATAACTGTGATTTAACTCTTTACTTAATAGTGCTGAAAATTTCATGGTGGGTTTTTCTTCGGTATTATATACATAATCGATAATTACCTGCCTGATTTTTTCGACTAAAACACCCTGTTTTTTTTCCAATAATTCTAACCCAACTTTTTTAATTTTTTTGTTCAATTTCAGCTTGTCTTCATCCGAGATTTCTTCTTTGGTTTCGATTTCACCTAATTCTACTTTTACGGGCTTGATATCTAATTCTTCAAGTGCTTCTTTAACAACAACCTTGCAACTTTCACACGCCATATTTTTTACGTAAATCTTCATTTAACAGGATTTTGAGATGTAATTTACAACCTATAAGTGATATTGTCAAAAAAAGCTAATTGTTCAATTATCACTTATAGTTGTAATTATTACAACATCTATTTATGGCAAATAATTAAAGTAACGCATATTGACAATTATTCCGGGGACTAGTAATTTACGGATATATCCAACATATTCGATTGATGAATGTATTATTATCGGTAAATGAGTTTTTATTTAGCCGATGTATTTATCTGATTTTGAACTTGTTGGAATTTGTTACAAATAGTGGTTTTGGCATTTGTGAATTAAAATACCTATCTGTAATATATTAAAATGATAAAACCCCGTCCGAAGACAGGGTTTCATGTTATAATTTTGAAAAATATTAATTTGCTTCTACGCCACAATATTTATTGTAGGCATTTGCTAAATCATTGGCAATCATCATCGCATTGCGACCTTCAATTTGGTGGCGTTCAATAAAATATACCAATTTGCCACTTTTGAAAAGTGCAATACTAGGTGAACTTGGAGGGTAGGGGAGCGTTAATTTACGTGCTTCTGCAACCGCATCAAGATCAAACCCGGCAAACACTGTCGCTAACCTATCAGGTTTATTTTCATTGCTTAGCGAAAGGCGAACACCCGGACGGGCATTACCTGCTGCACATCCGCAAACAGAGTTGATAACGAGTAATAGAGTTCCTTCTGTGCCTTTAATTGTTTCTTGAACCATTTCAGGCGTAGTTAAGTCCTCGAAGCCCACCTTGGTAAGCTCTTCTTTCATTGGTTGTACCAGTTCTTTTGGATACATAGTTTCTGCTATTTTAAGTTACAAAGTTACGTGATTGATAGATTTTAACCTATTCTATAAAAATGTATGTTATTCCATGAACCAACATCTACTATAAATGGTTCAATCATTGCCAAAGGGAAAGCAATTTTTTACCTTTGCATCTAAGTTCAAATCAGTAATCATTAAAAACAACATAATGAACGTAGCAACAGACAAAAAACTACCATACAAAGTTAAGGACATAACCTTAGCTGCATGGGGTCGCAAAGAAATTAAACTGGCAGAAGCCGAAATGCCGGGGCTAATGAGCCTCCGCGAGGAATATGGCAACTCAAAACCGCTTAAAGGCGCTCGTATTGCGGGTTGTCTGCACATGACTATCCAAACAGCGGTGCTTATAGAAACACTTAAAGAATTAGGTGCTGATGTACAATGGAGTTCATGTAATATCTTCTCTACTCAGGACCATGCTGCTGCTGCTATTGCCGCTGCCGGAATTCCTGTTTATGCCTGGAAAGGTGAAACTTTAGAAGAATATGACTGGTGTATAGAACAAACTTTGTTCTTCGGTGAAAATAATGAACCATTAAACATGATTCTTGACGATGGTGGTGATCTTACCAACCTGGTTTTAGATAAATATCCTGAAATGGTAAAACACCTTAAAGGTATTTCTGAAGAAACAACCACCGGTGTTCACAGATTATACGATCGCGTTGTGAAAGGCACTTTACCTGTTCCTGCCATTAACGTAAACGACTCTGTAACCAAATCAAAATTTGATAATAAATATGGTTGTAAAGAATCATTAGTGGATGCTATTCGTCGCGCAACTGATATTATGATGGCCGGAAAAGTGGCTGTTGTTGCCGGGTATGGCGATGTTGGTAAAGGCTCTGCACAATCATTACGTGGTTCAGGTGCGCGTGTTTTAATCACTGAAATTGACCCAATTTGTGCATTACAGGCTGCAATGGATGGTTATGAAGTGAAAAAAATGGACGATGCCGTTAAAGAAGCTGATATTATTGTTACAGCTACCGGTAACTGTGATATTATTACAGGACGCCATTTTGAAAATATGAAACACAATGCTATTGTTTGTAACATAGGCCACTTCGATGATGAAATTGATGTTGCATGGTTAAACAATAATTTTGGTCATACAAAAGACGAAATCAAACCTCAGGTTGATAAATATAC
>DAORKJ010000010.1:0-15135 GCA_035439505.1 Chitinophagales bacterium | reverse complement strand
GAATATTACCGCTATTAATTTTTTTAATCTTGCTTTCAAAAGGGGTGACAGAAATGTTGCTCCTTTTTTTTATTCCTGAAACCGGGATTTATAGGATTATTATTGTCGACAATTTGGTAAATGAGCAATATTTGTCTTGCAGGTTAAAAAGGTTTTGTTTCTTTGTAATTCAATATTAAACAACAATGACAAAATTATCTGTCAATATCAATAAAATTGCCACACTTCGCAACGCAAGAGGTGGTAACGTGCCAAATGTAGTTCAGTTTGCAAAAGATTGTGAACGTTTTGGTGCAGATGGTATTACCGTTCATCCCCGCCCGGATGAAAGACATATTACACTAAAAGATGTATATGATTTAGCTCCGGTAGTTAAAACTGAATTTAATATCGAAGGTTATCCGGATGCCAGATTTATGGAAATAATTCGTACGATTAAACCTGCACAGGCAACACTGGTGCCTGATCCACCTAATGTTATTACTTCGAATACAGGATGGGATGTTATGGCGAATAAACAATTTTTAATAGATGTTGTGCACGAAATTCAAAGCTATGGTGTTCGTGTATCAATATTTTTAAATCCGGAAATACATCAGGTACACGAAGCAAAATTAACAGGCACTAATCGCATTGAATTTTATACCGGCCCTTATGCGGAACATTATTTTAAAGATAAACACTCCGCTGTTGCACTTTACGCAGATGCAGCTAAGGCGGCTTATGAAATTGGACTGGGAATAAATGCGGGCCATGATTTGAGCCTGCAAAATTTACAATTCTTCAAACAATCATTATTACATATTGATGAAGTATCTATCGGTCATGCTATAGTTAGCGATGCGTTATATTATGGAATAGAAAATGTAATACAAATGTATAAGCGGTTACTACAATAACATAAAGTAAATAATAAAACACAAAATACAAATCATAAAAAAAAGCCTCCCGAATTGGAAGGCTTTTTTTTATGATAAGTTTATTGATTAAAAGTGAGTTTCTTGTGCATTTACATAAGTGTAAGATTCTGTAGATGAATCGTATTTCCAAACAATAGCAACCATATACATGTTTTCAATTACCCATGTTGGATCCTTAACAACTTGATATGTTTTTAAAAATGTTGATCCATTTAATCCTGCAGCAAAAATGAATTGTTCGCCCCAAGGTGTGCCATTGGAAGAAGCACGAATTACGTGATTATGAACAAAGTTTGGATTGTCAGGTAAGCCATTAATTTTCTGAGGTCTAACAATACCATCTTCCATTAAATAAGCAACAACAAAATAATCACCTGTTACATCAGCAAATGTTTCTGCGCTAACAGAAATAGATATTGCTGTGCCATTATCAGTGAAACTAGCAACTGCTCCAGCTTCTGCCGGACCTGTTGCAGCGTCTGTTAAAGCTGCAGCAGCCATTAATTCGCCGTCATAAAAAGAGCCTTGGTTCCAAACTAATAATGTAGGATATCCAGTTACTGTACCATCTGCTCCGTAATAATCGGTTAATGCCTGAGCTACATCGCTTGTAATTTCATCTGTATTGTGTATACCTAGAGGTATTGCAGCCGGGCCTGTTCCAGCAATCGCTTTTTCAAATTCAGGTGCACCCCATTCACCACAATATGGACACCATGTTGCAGTAAAATCGCCCATTAAAGCAACTTTTTGGCTGCTTGGAACAAAACAAGTACCATCATCATCAGTTGCATTTGGATTATAACTGATTGAAAATGGGTCGGTACAACCGTAAATACGGTCTTTTGCGCATGAAGAGAATGCCAATGCAGATGTTACTGCTACTGCCACAATAAGAAGTTTTTTCATATACAGAATTAATTGGTTTTTGGAAATCCGAGACTAAAGTAACAAATATTTGTGTATATACAAACAATTTTATGCACAAATCTGACACAAACCTGACATGCTCTGCAAATCAGCTTATGCTATCTTTACCAAAAATATGGTTAAATGTTGAAAAAAACAACAATTCTTGCATTTTTCACTGCTATTACAATAGTGAGTTTTGCCCAACCGGCTATCCTACTGGATAATTTTGCTACTGGCCTTTCTGCACCGGTGGATATTGTAAATGCAGGTGACGAGCGCCTTTTTGTGGTGGAACGTTACGGCTATATCAAAATAGTGCAGCCTGACGGAAGTGTTAATCCGGTTAATTTCCTTGATATCCATACTCAGGTTGAATCCGGATACCAAGAGCAAGGTTTATTGGGATTGGCTTTCCATCCGAATTATGCTGAAAATGGATACTTTTTTGTGCATTATAACGACCTTGACGGGAATACGGTAATAGCCAGGTTTACGGTGAGCACCTTCGATCCCGATGTAGCTGACCCTACCACTGAATTGGAAATTTTTACTGCCGACCAGCCTTTTGTTAATCACAATGGAGGCTGTTTACGATTTGGTCAGGATGGTTATTTGTATATTGGTCTTGGCGATGGGGGCTCTGCTGGTGACCCGGGTGACAGGGCACAAAATCCCGAAAATAAATTAGGAAAAATGCATCGATTAGATATTGATAGTGGTAGCCCGTATGCCATCCCTGCCTCAAATCCATTTGCTGTTGCAGCTGATACTTTACCTGAAATATGGGCTATTGGTTACCGCAACCCTTGGCGTTTTAGTTTTGATAAACTCACAGGCAATATGTGGATTGGCGATGTAGGTCAAAATTTACAGGAAGAAGTAGATGTTGAATTGGCCGGAGATGGTGGTCATAATTATGGATGGAGATGTTATGAAGGTTTCGATGAATTTAATGATGCCGGATGTGACGACGATATTTCAACATACACGATGCCTATTTTCCAGTATCCGCATAATTTTACAACCGGAGGTTTTAGTATTACCGGTGGATATGTATATCGCGGAAGTTTATATCCCGGCATGTATGGTTATTATTTATGCGCCGATTATGTTTCCGGTAATTGGTGGTGGGTTGATGCAGATGGTCCACTTCCATGGAGCTACGAACGTATGGATGATGTTGCAACTGATATTTCGGTAATTGGTGAAGATGTAAATGGGGAATTATATTGTGCAGATTTAAGCACAGGAAAAATATATAAAATTCAGGATGCATGTGGTGACTTCGTTATTTCAGTAACAGGTACTGATTATACGTGTGGAACTTTAGATGGAGCTGCTGATTTATCTATCACCAATGGAGAAGCGCCATATACAATTGAATGGTCAAACGGAGCAATTACAGAAGATATTTCCGGATTAACTACCGGTAATTATACAGTTACCGTTATTGATAATGCTGGTTGCGAAAGACAAAAAACTGTTTTTATCAATGAATTACCGGCATTTGATGTAGCTGTTACTGTTGCAGGTAATACGCTGACTGCCGACAACGGCATAAGCTGGCAATGGTATTTGGATGGTGTTTTAATTGAAGGTGCAACATCATCAACTTACGATGCAACAACATCGGGAAATTATTATGTTGTTGCCACAGATATCAATAATTGTTCAGCAACTAGTGAATCTGTTGCTTTAACAGTTGCAATCAATAATATTTTTATAAATGCTTTAAAAATATATCCTAATCCTACAAATGATGAATTATTTATTCAGTCCCCACTTGGAGACCACATCAACTATGATATTGATTTGATAAATCAGTTAGGTGAAATTGTTTTGCAACAAAAAACAAATGCTGAATTAACTAAAATACTACTTACTACATTAACAGATGGTTTGTATGTAGTTAAGTTAACCGCAAACAATACTGTTTACACGCAAACAATAGTGCTTGCCAGATAAATGAAACTATAATAAAAAGCGCCTTGTTCTTTTTAAGAGCAAGGCGCTTTTTTATTTAGAAGTGATAATTAAAACACTAAATATCCTAACCCAATATTAAATGTGATGTTTAATGAACGACTGAAACGATCATTCAAATTCTCATAAAACAGGAATTCACCATAAGATTCATAAGAAACCACATTGCCGGTTAATTCAGCGAAGGATTCTGCAACACTGAAGGCGATTTGCATACTCATTTCTATCGGAATTTTATCTTTTATTATGGTTTCATATCCGTATGCATATTTTAACATTTGAATAGGAATTTTTTCTTCAAATGATAATTCATTAATGTCATCGTATAAAATATAATTTTGATAGTCACCTGCACCAACTAATTGGGCATTAGGGTCTGTTTGATTAGTAATTATCACTTCACCGTTTTGGTAGGTAGTGCCACCTACTATGAGTTCAAATTGATGAAATCTGCCAAGTGGAGCTATTGAGCCTCGTTTTTTGTGTGGGTAAAATTTTAAATAAATGCTGGTCATTTTTGTTTTTAATTTGGTTTCACCCACAAAACCAAGTGTATAATACTCCTCAAGTTCTTCATCATAACCACTGCCCAGTTCATAATAATTCATTGGCATTTTAAGGCTACTTGTTCTCAAAGCAATACCAGCCGAAGCTCCTTTGCCAATAACATATTCAATACCTACTGAAGGGGTAAAGCTAAATCCAAAACCATTTATAGAAGTTACATTTTCATATGTTTCATAACCATTAATGTCATTCAACTTATAAAATGTTGGTGTAGTAAGCAATTCTACTTTAACAATAAATTTTTTGCCCATATAGCCGGGCGATTGAGCTTTTGAGGTAAATGTGATTACACTCAAAATTGCGGTTACAAGAATTATTTTAAGGCGCATTATTTTTTAGATTTAATTTGTTGAAGAATATAATACAAATTGCTCATTTGAACAGCGTGGCTGTCGTTTTGCAGGGTATTGTTATAATATTGCATTGTTAACTTGCCTGTTTCTGCATTGGCAACCAGTGTAAAGAAGAATGTATTTCTGTTTGGTGTTACTAAATCGGCAATCAGAAAAGGTGCTATTGGAAAGTAAATACATAATGCTATTTTTGCAACTAGATATTTTTCTTCTTCAGTAAATGAAACAATGCCCATCCAGGCAAAATCATCAATATTATATTTATTCGACAAAGCTAAAAATTCATCGTTGGTAGACGTATGCATAAATACTTCTTCTCCAAGGTGGCTAATTTTTTCATTCATCCAGCGATTGAGTATAGAAAGGTCATTAAATAACTCGGTATCATTGGCCTCCAAATCATGGTAGTCAAGATATTTCAGTTTTAATGATAGCTCATCCGCATTACTTTTTAATTTATCTTTCAATGCTATTTTAGCTTGTTCAGCATCCTGATATAGAATTGGGTTTTCTAATTTTTCATTAATACTATAATAAACCGGATCAACAACTACAACTTCGTCTAGCCCCAAATGGTATTCCCCATCAGATTTTTTACGTTTTGTTTTTTTATTTATCACCACATCTTCTTCGAGTAGCGCTAAAAACGCTTTGTCTTCAATATATTTGTTAAATGCAAATTTCCAATATTCAACATTTTCTTCAGGCACTGCTTTCTCCTGTTTTATTTTGTCATATTTTGTTTTCGGTTTGTCGGTTGTTACAACCTCCCTAAGGCTAGACATACTGTCTTGTTCCTGAAATTTATTTATATAATCTGCGGTTGCTTTGGCATCCAAAAATTCAGATGTTTTGATTTTATTTTCATTGACTAGTTCATCGCCAAGCTGCACACAAATTTTATATAAGGCAGTATTTGTACTATCAGTTTGATATAATTCCCAAGCATATTTCAATGCCAATATGTTGAGTTCTTTAGCGTTTAATTTATAACCCATGTAAAACAACTGCTGCGATTCGCCTTCTACTTTTTTATAATAACGATGCCATTCCTGTGAAGCACTTGCATTTTTATACATACTCATGCCGTACAAAGATTGTGCAATAACATTTTTTAAATAAAGGTTGCTGCTATCTTCCTGTTGCAATAAAAAGGCTTGATAAATAGCGTTTTCATACTCGATATCATATAAATACATTTCACAACCCTGAAACCTGCAAATTTTCTGTACATAATTAAAATCGGCTACATCTTGCAGGTAATCAATTCTCTCATCATTACTAAAATTGCCTATACCATCAGTTATTGCGGTTTTTCGTTTTTTGATATTTGGATGCGTGCTGGTTTCATCATCATAATCTTCCGCTGCTGTTATGGATGCCAATGTGTCTAAAAATAATTTGCCTGGTAAAACATATGGTCCTTCGTTAAAATACTCACGCGGAAAGGTGATTTCATTAAAAGGTAAATAAGAATACAATAACACATCAAATACATTTTCGGCAGCATTTAAGCTATACTTGGTTTTTTTATAATAACTCAAACCAACCACATCAGCTTCAGTTTCTAAATCTTTAGAGTATTTGAATTTTTCCAAATCCACTGCGTCATTATCTAAACTGCTGTAGACACCAATACCACGTTCAATTTTACGATTTTCAACGTAATTGTCGATAGCGTGTTTTTTATAAAAGTGACTGAATTCATGGCAAAGTATAAAGGCAATTTCCGCTTCATTTTGTGCTTGTGCAACCAAACCTGTTGTAACCAGAACAATTCCATTATCAGCAGTAAATGCATTCACGTCATTAGACAAGAGCGTATAAATACGTATGTCGTCATCAAGCTCAGGATTTGCTTTAAGTATTTCTGCTTTAATGTTATTTAGATAGGTAGTAACCGGGTCTCCAAAAATTACACGTCCACTGTGTAACATTTCGTTAATGAGAAAATTAGATTCCAATAAAAAGATTTCCTTATCTGCTTTTTCTCGACCGTTTTCACTTGCTATTTCAGCAGCGTCTTGTTTAAATTTTGTTGACGCCAGGGTAGTAAAGTCTTCAGGTATTTTACCAACGGACTTGAGTGTTGTGAAATTTTCGAAATCAATTTGTTGTGACCAGCTTGCTGCTAATATGCAACAGTTGGTAAGTAAAAGCAAAAGTAGTTTCCGCATATGTTTTCTGAAGTTGTATTTTATTTAACGTTATTAATTGTTTTTAATCCTACTTTAATACCTGCATGGAATAATGGCGTTGTTTGCATCGATTCTGTAATATCATTCACTTCAAACATATCTGAATGATAATTATAACCATAACTGTTTACGGTGGTATTCTTAAATCGCATTTGAATACCAAATCCCACAAATGCATTTATTTCAAATACTTCTCTCGGTATAATATTATAACCGGCCTTCCACGATAAACTGATTGCCTGCATATCTTCACTGATGTTAAATAATTTTCCCTTTTCGGTTTTATCCTCAAAGTCCAATTCGTCGTAACCCAGCATTCTATATGCAATTTCTACTTGATTGTAATCAGTTTTGAGTGGGTTGGTGCCTCTGGGAACTACAGCTAAAATTGAAGTTTTAATAAATGGACCGCTATAATAAAATGTGCCACTATTAAAAATATTCTCATAAACAGTACTAGTGTAGGTTCCTTCAATGTTGCCAATATAACCCGTATTGATATCAACTGCCCATTCGTCAGTAAAACGATACTGCATCCCAAAATTGTATTCTCCAATCAGAAAATTAAAGGGGATGAGGTAGAGGAATAGTTTTTTATACAATAGGGCTTCAACCATTGTTATGCAAATCTATCAATTTGTCAGTAAAACGACGACTTTTGGCAGATTTTCTTGCATTTGTCAGCAAATTCTGTCCGAGGCACGACAATTGAGTGCTAATTTGGCAACCGGCATTTTTGGTGTTAGTTTTAACTTTTCAAAGAAAAAAAATGAGAGAATTCGGATTTGATGATAACTTTTTGTCCTCTATGATGGAAGAAGATGTGGAGTTTTTGCCGTTATTATCACTGGAAGAGGATGATGACCAAATAAAAATTGAATACCCCGAAACTATTGCAGTTATGCCTTTGCGCAATACTGTATTGTTTCCCGGCGTTGTGCTGCCAATAACAGTTGGTCGTGAAAAATCCATAAAAGCTATTCAAGTGGCATTTAAGGGGAATAAACTGATTGGTGTTGTTGCGCAACGCGATGGCAATATAGAAGACCCTGATACCAGTCAGCTTTATACCACCGGCGTTATTGCCAAGGTGATTAAACAGATAAAAATGCCTGATGGCAGTACCACAGTAATTATTCAAGGGAAAAAACGTTTTGCTGTTAATAAATTTACTGCACAGGACCCATTTCTTCAGGCAAGTATTACCTTGTTGGAGGATAATACCAAAGGCGATAAAAAAGAATTTAATGCTATTGTATCAGCCATTAAGGACCTCGCTTCTAACATTGTAAAAATTTCACCTAATATTCCGCAGGAAGCTAATGTAGTTTTGAAAAATATTAATAGTCCTGTTTTTTTAATGCATTTTGTTTCATCGAATTTACAAATTGATGTTGCCGATAAACAAAAATTATTGGAAACCGACGATTTGTATTTGCGTGCGCAACAAGTATTGAATTTTTTAAATAACGAGCTGCAAATGCTGGAGCTCAAAAATAAAATTCAAAATAAGGTTCGCACCGATTTAGATAAACAACAACGTGAATATTTCCTAAATCAACAATTGCGCACTATTCAGGAAGAATTGGGTGGAAGTAGTCAGGATGAAGATATTAAACGATATAAACTTCGCGCAGCAGAAAAAAAATGGGCGAAAAATGTGCAGGAAGTATTTAATAAAGAAATCGAAAAACTCCAACGCCTTAATCCAAATGCTGCCGAATTTGGGGTAATTACCAATTATATTGAAATGTTGCTGGAATTACCATGGGGTGAGTATACAGCAGATAATTTCGATTTAAAACATGCTAAAACTGTTTTGGATGAAGACCATTTTGGTTTAGATAAAATTAAGGACCGTTTAATTGAATATTTAGCCGTACTTAAATTGAAAGGCGATTTAAAATCTCCTATTTTATGTTTGGTTGGTCCTCCGGGCGTTGGTAAAACTTCGTTGGGCCAGTCTATTGCAAAAGCATTAGGCAGAAAATATGTGCGTATGAGCCTTGGGGGTTTACACGATGAAAGTGAAATTCGCGGTCACCGCAAAACCTATATTGGCGCCATGCCGGGTCGTGTTGTGCAGTCAATTAAAAGAGTAAAATCTTCTAACCCGGTATTTATTTTAGATGAAATTGATAAGGTTGGAACCGATTTTCGTGGCGATCCATCAAGTGCACTTTTAGAAGTACTTGACCCGGAACAAAACAGCTCTTTTTATGACAATTATTTAGAGTTGGAATACGACTTGTCTAAAATATTATTTATTGCAACAGCAAATAATATTAATACCATTCAACCTGCTTTGCGCGACCGCATGGAAATTATTTATTTAAGCGGTTACTCTACAGAGGAAAAAGTGGAAATAGGTAAACGCCATTTAGTTCCGAAACAAAAAAAGGAACATGGTTTAAAACAAAGGGATATTGCACTTACTGATGATGTGTTAACACAAATTATCGAAAACTATACCCGTGAAAGTGGTGTGCGCGATTTTGATCGCCAAATTGCTTCGGTAATGCGCCGTATTGCAAAATATGTGGCTACCGGAGAAAAGTATAATAAAACCATAAAACAATCGGAAGTAGAAGGAATACTTGGAACAGCAAAATTTGATAAGGAAAGTATATTTAATACTACTGTTCCAGGTGTGGTTGTTGGATTAGCCTGGACGCCTGTGGGTGGTGATATTTTGTTTATTGAAACATCACTCAGCAAAGGAAAAGGCACTTTACAGCTTACCGGTAATTTAGGTGATGTTATGAAAGAGTCGGCTTCAACAGCTTTGACATTTATAAAATCGCATGCCGATGAATTAGGATTGTCGCCTGATATTTTTGAACAAACCGCCATTCACGTGCACGTGCCTGAAGGCGCCATTCCGAAAGATGGTCCTAGTGCAGGTATCACAATGCTCACCTCACTCGCATCGGCATTCACTGGCAGAAAAGTGAAATCGTATTTAGCCATGACAGGCGAAATAACTTTGAGAGGTAAAGTATTACCGGTTGGCGGAATTAAAGAAAAGGTGCTGGCTGCAAAACGCTCTGGAGTGAAGGATATTATAATGTGTGCAAAAAACAAAAAGGACGTAACTGAAATTAATCCCCAGTTTATTAAGGGCATTAAATTTCATTATGTAGAAGATATGATGGACGTGTTACATCTCGCTTTGGAAAAAAAGGCTGCAACCAAAAAAACCGCAGTTAAAGCCAAATAACGGATAAGTGCACAAATTGAATTATTTTCGTCCCGCAAAAATTTTTTGCGGGATTTTTCGTTAAGCAACCAACCGAACGTCGATGCGCCAACTATTTATACTTGTGTTTTGTAGCTGTTTTACCAGTGTTTTTGGCCAATTTGGTGGAAGTTATACTTATGCTTATTTGAACCTGCCACCATCAGCTCGTTTGAGCGGCTTAAGCGGTTTTAACATCACCACCTTCGATCAGGATGTAAATTTTGGCTTCCTTAACCCTGCCTTATTAAACGAAAAAATGGATGGTCAGTTAAGTGCAAGTCACGCATTTATACCTTCAGGCATGAGTCAGGGTTATGTTGCCATGGGCAAACAAGCCCCAAAATGGAATGTCACAATGGGTGGAGGTATATTATATCGCTCGTATGGTGCATTTGAACTTACAGATGAAAATGGTGATCGTTTAGGCAGTTTTAAAGCAAGTGAATATGCAGCAAACTGGGGCATTGGATATGGAACTGGAAAATTGCGCTATGGTGCAAATATGAAATTGTTATACGCAAATCTTGAATCTTATAGTTCGTTTGGTATTGCAGCTGATTTAGGAGCGGCTTATATAGATACCGCAAATCAAATAAATATCGGTTTGGTGATGCGTAATATTGGCACACAAATAAAACCTTTTGTTGCCGACAACTATGAGGAATTACCTTTTTCGATTGATATCGGAATTGCGAAACGATTAAAACACTTACCATTGCAACTCAGTTTTACTTTACACGATATTCAAACTTTTGATACTCGCTACGATGACCCAAATGCAGTGCAGGAAGTAAATATTTTTGGTGAAGATTCTACAGCAAAAGAAAAAAAATATACCGTAGATAAAATTGCTCAGCACCTTAATGTAGCAGGTGAATTTTATTTCGGAAAAAATGTAATGGTTCGCCTTGGTTATGATCAT
Source organism: Chitinophagales bacterium (assembly GCA_035439505.1). GTDB lineage: Bacteria > Bacteroidota > Bacteroidia > Chitinophagales > BACL12 > UBA7236. The sequence goes on along the minus strand of DAORKJ010000010.1, from coordinate 4,039 downwards.
ATGACCAGAAAAGAAATGTCGGTTGAAACTCGCCGGGGTCTCACAGGTTTTGCGATGGGTTTTGGTATGAAAATCAATAAATACAGCATTGACTATGGCCATGAATTTTATTCTTTAGCAGGAGGTTCCCACCATATTACGCTGGCTGCAAACCTCAATGAGTTGTTCAAATAGCTGCATTTAACCCCACCTTTTCGTGGAATCAAATTATTACAACTACCTATCTATTGCGGAATTATTAACTTAGCTCCGTGAAAAAAATTCTAATTGCCATTGATGGTTATGCTGCCTGCGGGAAAAGCACTTTGGCTAAACAATTAGCTTCACATTTACATTATTTATTTCTGGACACCGGTGCAATGTATCGCGCTGTTACTTTGTATTTATTAGATAACCATATTAATTGGTTAAACAATAAATTATTAAATGATGTTTTAGATAATATTTCCATCACTTTTCAAAGAAATGAAAATGGTAAAATTCATTGCCTGTTAAATGGTGATGATGTGGAAGAAGAAATTCGTTCGATGCGCGTTTCTAATAAAGTGAGTGAAGTTGCAGCAGTTAGTGCAGTGCGGAAATTTTTAGTGCAGCAACAACAAATAATAGGCAAAGAAAAAGGTATTGTAATGGATGGACGTGATATCGGCACCGTAGTATTTCCTCACGCCGAATTAAAATTATTTGTCACCGCTGATATGGAAACCAGAGTGCAGCGACGATTGCTGGAATTGCAATCTAACAATATTCAGGTAAGTGAAGACGACATCAGGAACAATTTAATTAAACGCGACCACGAAGAAACAACCAGAGCAGACAGTCCATTAATTAAAGCAGCAGATGCCATTGTAATTGATAATACAAATCTCACACCTGAGGAGCAATTTAAGATAGCTTTAAATCTGGCAGAAAAAATAATAGGTGTTTAATTATTAAAACCGCAAAAAAGATGACATTTTTAATTATCTCCTTAATCCTTTTTTTAAAAATATTAACAGCAAGATATTGTGCCGGCAAAGCAACAGCTTTAAACAGAAATGCGGTGGGTTGGGGTATTTTTGGTTTTTTTTCGCCGCTAATTGCATATTTTTTGATTAATGCGATGAGTGCCAAACAAGGAGGTTACGAAGATACCAGCCACCAGCCATTCGACAGAATTTAAGTTTTTTGAGGGCTTTCTTGCTCAGATTGGCCAATAAATTTTTCTTTTATCCGGAAGGTTTTTAACTTTGATAGCATGAGAATACACACTATTCTGCTAATGTTGCTCATTGGGGGCGGCATATTAAGCGCTGATGCCCAGCGTGTGGCCCGTTACACTTCACCTTCCGGGAGTGTTTACCCTGATGTTTCGGTAAACAATCTGATTACCATGTTGTCAATGAACTTGACCGATTGGGAACGCAATATGAAGCTCATTTCAAAGGTGAGAGACGATTTTGCGGAATTAGGCATACAATACACCATTGATGGCAAAACCGGCACTTCAGATGGTTACTTTTTCGCCACTAAAAAAGAGACAGAATTTGAGGTAGCTTATCAAAAAGGGGCAAACGGAGAATCTGTATTCACCGACTTCATGAAAGAGCTGAAAACCTTTTATGTAAAGGATTTGGACGGTTTTCAGATTTATCAGTATAAACACTCCAACGATATAGAATACATATTTGTTGTGAAACAGGATGGGCAGGAAGAATATGCCCGAATTTATATCAATCAGTAATATTAGGTGCTGATTCAGGTCCCAATTGCACTATTTGCCTTGTTTTCAGGTCAAAATTCTTCGCAATTTTGTGAAAAATACGTATCTTCGCATCCCCTTAGCTCTGCCGTTGAATGACGGATTGCTGAGGTCGGGCTCAAACCCGCATATTTATTCACTTTTTTAAAAATTTTACCTTGGATAACCAAGAAAATCTGGAGACTTTAAACTCCGAAACTACCGGCACTACTGAAACAGTAGAAACCGTGAAAAAAGCCCCTGAAACAGTTCTCACCGCTCACGATGATTTCGATTGGAACGTTGACAAACGCAACAAAATCACCTATTCAAAGGATGAAAGCAGCAAAATGGAACTTACCTACGAAGGTACTTTCAAAACGCTGAACGACAACGAAATAATCAATGCTACAATTGTTGGTTTAACCGATACTGACGTAATCTTAAACGTTGGTTACAAAAGCGACGGTTTAGTTTCTAAAACTGAATTCCGCGATATCGAAGACCTCAAAGTTGGCATGGACGTAGAAGTTTATGTTGTAAGTAAAGAAGATGGTAAAGGTCAGCTGAATTTAAGCCGTAAGAGCGCTAAAATGATGAAGGCCTGGGAACACATCGTTGATGCTTATAAAAATGAAGTTATTGTTACCGGTAACATCATCAGCAAAACTAAAGGTGGTCTTATTGTTGAAGTATTTGGTATTGAAACATTCTTACCGGGTTCTCAAATTGACGTTAAACCTATCACTGATTATGATGGATATGTTGGCAAGAAAATGGAATTCAAAGTTGTTAAAATCAACGAAACCATTAAAAATGCCGTTGTATCTCACAAAGCGCTTATCGAAAGCGATATCGAAACTCAGCGTCAGGAAATTATCGGCAAATTGGAAAAAGGCCAGGTATTGGAAGGAACTATCAAAAATATTACCGACTTCGGTGCATTTATCGATTTAGGTGGTGTTGATGGTTTATTGTATATCACTGATATTTCATGGGGACGTATTAACCACCCGAACGAGGTGTTACATATGAACCAGAAATTGAATGTTGTTGTACTTGATTTCGATGATAACAAAAAACGTATCTCATTAGGTCTTAAACAACTTACACCGCATCCTTGGGAAGTGCTTGATGCAAATATTCAAGTTGGTAGCGTAGTAAAAGGAAAAATCGTAAATATTGAAGATTACGGTGCATTCCTCGAAATTTTACCTGGTGTTGAAGGTTTAATTCACGTATCAGAAATTACTTGGAGCAATCAGCCAATTAACAGCAAAGAATACTTTACTGTTAATCAGGAATTTGAAGCTAAAGTGGTTACACTCGATCGCGAAGAACGCAAAATGTCATTATCAGTTAAACAATTATCTGAAGATCCTTGGAAGAGCGCTAAAGATAAATACCCTATCAACAGCAAACATTCAGGACTCGTTAAAAACATTACCAACTACGGTGTGTTTGTTGAGTTAGATGAAAACGTTGGCGGTATGGTTCACATCAGCGACTTAAGCTGGATTAAACGTTTAAATCACCCTTCAGAATTTGTGAAAATTGGTGAAAGATTAGATGTTATTATTCTCGAAATTGATGAAGAAAACAGAAAAATTTCATTAGGTCACAAACAAATTGAAGAAGATCCTTGGGATACTTTCGAAAATGTATTCCCAATCGGTTCTATGCATGAAGGTACTATCATCCGTAAAGATGAAAAAGGTGCTGTAGTTTCTTTACCTTATGGTTTAGAAGGTTATGCTCCAAATAAACATCTTGAAAAAGCTGATGGTTCAACTGCACATGCAGAAGAAATGTTGACATTTAAAGTGATTGAATTTGATCGCAACGACAAACGTATCCTTGTTTCACATACTAAATTTGTAAAAGATAATACAGATGAAGAAAAACGTGAACAAGTGAAAACTCGTCAGCGTGATGATAAAAAATCTAAGAGCCAGTTAACTAAAGTTCAGAAAAATGTTGAAAAAACAACATTAGGTGAACTTGATGTACTTTCTCAGTTAAAAGAACAAATGGAAAAAGATTCTAAAGGTTCAACTAAAGCTTCTAAAAAAGCTGAAGAAAAATCTGAAGACGTTTCCGATGCTTCAACTGAAGAAACTACAGAAGATAACGAAGCTTAATTAATTATTTTAAGTAAATTTGAAAAACCTCACTTCGGTGGGGTTTTTTAATGTACCAATGTGTTGATGTACCAATGTACCAATGAAACAGCCGTTAATGTGCTGATGCGATAATGTGCTTATGTGCTAATTTAACAGCCAATTCTTGACTCCGCCTTTTTCCCTTTTTCCGCGCGAA
>DAORKJ010000009.1:18971-72004 GCA_035439505.1 Chitinophagales bacterium | reverse complement strand
GCTGTGGATTTTATCCTTAATAACCAACTGCATGATGTGCGGGAAGATATTGGGAATGAAGAGACTGCAGATTGATTGCAGCTTTGTTGTGTTTTGCTTGCATTGCTTGTTTAACCCCTAAATGGGATGTATGGTGTGAACCCGCAGCCGCTATGGTCTGTGGGTTCTTTTTAATATGATGGTAGTGAATCTACTAAATTACGAATTTCTGCTGGCTATCATATTAAATATCAGACACAAAATACGGGTAAAAACAAAAGTAATTACGAAATCCGCAATAATAACAATGCAGGTAGTATCACAAATGTAAAAGCCATATTTCCAGTCATGAAAAAATACAAAATGTGTAAAAAACAAAAGAATAAAAATTACCGCGAAGTGCTTTTCGATTTTTGACACTGCAGTCGGTAATTGGTAGACATAATAAAGTCCTACGTTACGCAAAATACAAGTGATTGACAACATAACTTTGACTTCAGCATGCATGCTTTCAGTGTGTAAGCAAAAATAAACAAGGCAGCACGCTTCAGCACTAAGGAAAAAGATTAGCAATGCTTTTTGGGACTTAGTTAATTGGTCTCTAACTTGGCTGTGATTCGTATTTTCCTCACTGCCATGGGAGCCCTGAGGAGTAGGTTTGTTTTCCATAACAATGTTTTGAGGAATCAGGGTTCCCTTGTTATAGAAAAATGGTATTCACCGTTCACCCCCTGATGTGAAGGAGTTTGAAGATAAGCCGACATTATAGTATACAATATACATTGCTGAAAAGTTCCAATGGGTATAATTATTTATTATGAAATAATTTGGTGTGTTTCAAAAAAATAACTTATATTTAAACACAAATTAAAAAAGAGTGAAGAAATACATCCCCACTCCTTAAGATTTTGTTGATAAGCCGACCTTATCAACTTCAATGTGGCAGCCCCGTAAGGCTGCCCTTTGTATTCCCTAAAAGTATATCAGGGAATTGGCATTTGTACAATAATGCAGCATTTTAATATGAACATTTTTTGCACCCCATCCAGTATTGTGTACAAGTAATTGGTAGCCAACACCAATTAAAATTTTGTTTAGAAACAAGCATTTTCAGCTTATTCCCTTCAATCCAAAACATTTGGGGAGGTGTAAGTTACTGTATGTTTTTTAAATAACCAAGGATTTTAAGGGATTTTTTATTAAAGAGTAGCGATCTCCCTTATCATGAACATATTTAGAAGTCCCGCTATTCTTGGTGGTTAGTACCATTGAGGGTTATTTTGAGAATTAGAATCCCAACTTTCAACATAGCTGATGGTAATTGGAATTGAAGCCGTAAATAAATTATTGGCTTTACCGTGAAATTCGAGAAAATTGAATAAATTTACTTTGTGTTTTCATGGGGATAGCGAGGGTTATCGGAGTCCTTCTGAGCCCTTGCTTTTTAAATTTTCAGTTGAAAACAGTATAAAAATACCGAACTATGAAATCACAAATAACTAGCATCTTTATAAAAGGCATACTCTTCTCAATTTACTTTTGTATTAATATTAATGCATTCGGACAAACCTTAAACAGTGAATTCATGGAATTCATCCGTGAAAAACAACAATCAACAAATGTCGAAATGCAAATACCTGCAAACCAAAATGGACTTGAAACTGAATCAATCATACAAGATTTGATAGTTCCGGAGTGGAATTTCAAAGAACTTCCCATACAATCAGAAACTGCTCACATTCCAATTCCTATTGAAATCAAAAGACCGGCTTCAAGTAATATAATTTTTGAGCCACAAATTGTTAAAGAATTACTGAAATTACGACTCATACAAAACAATACAGTAATTCCGGTTACTGTTAATATTTACGATATGGAAGGAACAGTTTTTTATACTGCAAATATTCAAAATGATGTAGAAATTGATATATCATTGTACCCGCCAGGCACTTACATTTTATATACCTCATCTTCGGCAACTACACATCAATTTCAAAAGGTTGTTATTCAATGAAACTCTCAGCTTTTGCAACCATAAGCATTAAACCAGAGCTACAGATTATCTCTACCTGTATATTTTCAAAAGAAAAATAAAAAAGAGAAAAAAATAAAAAGAAAGGAACTTGCACATTATGACCGGAACATATTTTTCAGGAGGAACGGAATAAAGCACTGGCAATAGTGCGGCGGCTTTTGTGTTTATGCCGGGAAATTCCTGATAAAAATAAATCAAACCTAATACTTTTGTGGGTGATTGTATTTTGTAATTCAGATATTACTTACTGCAAATGCCTATTAAGACAAATTAGAGTATACCTTAAATTGTGTTATTTTTTTCTTTTTATTTAAAGGAATTAACAAGTGTTAAATTTAAAAGGAACCCGAAACAAAATTTATCGGGTTCCTTTTAAATATCATACAAATCTATTTTTACTTCATTTTCACAAGCACTTCCGACTCAACAGCGAATCCTTCTTTTCTTATCATTACATTGTAAACTCCCACTGGAATATCTTGAATATCAATTTTTTGGCCCTCTCCAGTAAGTACTGATTTTATAAGCATCCCAGTCATACTTAGGATGTCAACCTGAAAATCATTATTTTCCAATTCAAATGGAGTAACTAATTCAACGATGAAATATTCAGAAGTCGGATTTGGGTAAATTCGATAAATATCTTCTAACTCTCCTAAACGAAGTAGAGTAAATGGTATTTCAACGTAGCCAACTGATGTAGCAGGCACTTCAACGCACTTGCAATCCGCGGGAACTCCTGGAGGACATGACACAAAAGCAAAGCCTGGTATTGAGGCAGCACTTTTTAAATCAAACCAATCTGGATAGTCTGTGATATCAGTTGTGCAAGGATATTGGTTCGTTATGTTTTCTAAAATAGAAGATCTACCAGAAGTAGAATATAATTGTTTAGGATCTACACATAAAATAGACGGTGCGCTGAAAGAAACTCCTAAAGCACCTGGGTAAACGGAAACTAAATTGTTAGGGTCAATTATATACCGTTGAGGAATATTTTTAATGTTTGTATAATAAATAAATAACTTTTTCTCAGAGGGTGCTAAGAAAACGGTCGGCGCAAGGTTGTTGTTAGCAATATACATTGAGGTTGTGGAAGAAATATAATAGAGATTTTTCTCATAAATTGTTTTTAATAAAGAAAAACCATAATATGAACCTTTCTTTATATAATAATCTGGTAACAGATCAATTTCGGCACAACTCGCGATTAAACCCTTTTGAATTTGGTCTTGTTGCTTGCTTTCACTAAGCATAGTTATATTGCTTCCACCTGCAATATTTTGAATTGTTGAATATGTAAAAAAGTTATGTCGATAACCGGGTTGGAGATTCATTTTTAAATTTTTTAAATACCACTCTTGTACTAAATCCAAGTGAACAAGAGTATTCGTATAAACAGCCAATCGTTCACTAATCTGGTTTGCACCTAAATAACCAATAGGAAGAAAATCTAAATGATCTGCATCATGAAAATTCCATTCTGTTGTCCATAATTCCTTGTATTGAGGACCTACATCAGCTGACTGAAAATTAAGGATGCCAGCATGTTCATCGTAACTTTCTTTATAGCGTGTCCTTATTAAAGCTTTTATATTACCAGTTCCCTCATAATATGTGAGACCTCCATCATCTGAAATAGGAATACCTACCATCCCTTCAAATACGGTCTGTAGTCTTGTGTCGGGTGTTGTGTAATCATACATGGGAGCCACAAAATCTTGATATCCATTGTCAGTTAAAATATCGTTATCCAAATGGTTTGGGGTTAGATTTAAAGGATCAACATCGTAATTTGTTGGAATCCGCCCCCAATTTGTTCCAAACCCAGCTGCTGGGTCATTACTTGGAGTATAGTAAGGATGCAAAATAACGGCATCAAATGCGTAATCCTCCCCAACCATTTCATCATAGTGTAAAGCAAGACATTGATTCCAAGAAAGTTCACAAGGAGAAAATCCTTCAGGGTTACCTACAGGAGGATATAAAGTGTCTTCAGGGTTGGCGGTTTTAAACGCCCAACCTGCCCCGTTTGGTAAATTCATGGCTGGAATTCCAATTTTAAATTCAAACGGAATAAGTGAACGCAAGTCGCCAATAAAATCATGGTCTGCTTGCATTGTCAGGCTTAGTACATCTGTCAACTCGAAATCTAATGGGTCACTAAATTCAGTCTGATAATCATTTCCGCCGTTTATAAAATACCAATAATGGTCAAAATCAGAAAAGCCAATTAATCGGTTATGCGATGGAAAATAACTTTCATTACCTAATTCTATTCCTACAACTTGAACAGGCCAAATTGGATTATCAACAACTAAATAATTAAGCAAATCCTTTATCTCATTTACTGTTTGGCTTAAAATATTTATAGCAAGTATAACATCGACTTTACCTGAAAGAGTATTAAATGTTTCAATTTGTGCAACCAATCTAATTAATTGATTAATATAAAGCGGTTGATCTTCAATGTCAGGAATAACAGTTGGATCAAAATGTGGTTGGTTGTTCCATTTGTTATAGTACTCTTTAAATGCACCTTTTTCATTAGGATTCATCCAGCTTAGAACGGGTGTAGGTAATCCCATATCTGCTATAATCAAATTAAGAGGTGGGGCATCAAATGGTGTTCCGTCAGTATTTTCGTAATAATTAATAATTTCTTCGATGCAATAACCATAACCTCCATTTCTTGTTAGTCCAGAAATAACAAAAGGATTAAGAGGATCAGTGTTGTCAGATCCTAAAGGATGCATAAATTTACTACCTGACCCACTGAATGCTCTGATTACTGCTGGATCCAATCTAGCTATATCATCCCACGATTGTAAGTAATAGGGATTAGGTGTCCCATCTGGTGTGAATTCGCCTACGTGTTCAAATAAATCTGATACATTTATTCCATACAGACCGTGCTGAACAGGTTGATTATTACTATTAATGCTAATAACCATATCTTCTGTTGCAAAAGGAATGAGTTTTGCCGAAGAATTAGTGTCAGCACTTTCAGATGCATAAAGTACAATTAATGTATCTGCTCCTGAAGTGAAAAGACTTACTGTATCTCCATCTGAATATACATTCAGACTGTCATCAAATGTTGAATCTGGGAGACAGTTATTTATAATATTTGGTTCAAATAAATAATTGGTATAAAAATAATTTTCGGCTTTTAATAAATTACCTTGAAACAAAAAAATAAATAAACTTAAATTAAAAAGAAAAACTTTTGCAAGTTTTTCCAAGTTGAATAAATGTTTTGATTTAGTTCTCATGTAAATTAATTAAATGGTTAATTGATATGTGTTCAACAAAAAATAGAAAATATTATATAGAAGAAAGGTGTTTTCATTTTTAAGGTAAATATACACCTTTTTTGTATTCCTTATATTTTAATTATATTTGTCAAAACTCCAATTGTGAAAGATTTAGTTACTCCTTTTGCTTTATGCCTGATTTTTCAAAGTTGTATCTTCGCCCAAGTGCCTGAAATTCATTGGCAGAAAGCGCTCGGAGGCTCAGGTTATGATGCCTCATATAGCATTTGCGAAGACATTGGAGGCGGATTTATTGTTACTGGTGATACTTGGTCTAATGATGGCGACGTGACCGAGTATGCCGGATCAGGAGATATTTGGGTTGCAAAATTGGATAGTATAGGTGAGATTGAATGGGAGGAATCTTATGGTGGCAGTGGTTGGGAGCAAGCCTTTCAAATTAAACAAACACAAGATCTCGGATTTATTATTGTGGGGTTTTCAACTTCGACTGATGGCGACCTAAGTGAGAACAATGGGGCAGATGATGTATGGATTATTAAACTTGATTCAATTGGGAACATTCAGTGGCAGAAATCTTATGGCGGAACATCCTCAGATCGAGGTAATTCAGTAACAATTATAGATGATGGTGGATATTTAATTACAGGTTTATCTTCATCAAATAATGGCGATGTGAGTGGTAATCATGGAGAAGCAGACTATTGGATTTTAAAAATAAATTCAGATGGAGATTTAGTTTGGCAAAAATGTTACGGCGGGACAGAAGATGATCAAGCGCAGTCTGCCATCAAAACACTTGATGGTGGATTTTTAATAGTAGGCCATTCTTCTTCAAATAACGGCGATGTTTTCGGAAATCACGGTTTAGGTGATTTTTGGGTGATTAAAATAACTGAAGATGGGGTTTTACAGTGGCAAAAAGCATATGGAGGCACAAACTATGAAGATGCTTTCAGTGTAAGTAATACTGCTGATAGTGGGTATATTATTTTAGGATACACCCAATCTAATAATGGTGATATTTCTGGCTTTCATGGTGGCGTTTCTGATTATTGGGTTATAAAAATAGATAGCCTAGGTGTTTTAATGTGGCAAAAATGTCTTGGCGGTAGTTCTTCTGAAGAAGGATTTTCTATTTATAGAGCAATTGACACCTCTTATATACTCGCAGGTCATTCAGGTTCTAATGATGGAAATGTGACCGGGCACCACGGGCTAGCAGGATATTCAGATTATTGGATTGTGAATATCGATTCTAATGGAAATATTATTTGGGAAAAATCGCTCGGTGGTTCTAACACAGACGAAGCATTATCTATCACACAAGCCTCTGACGAGGGGTATATAGTAACTGGCTGGGCTAGATCAACGGATGGAGATGTAACTGATCACAATGGAATTGGAAATAATTGGGATTTTTGGGTAGTTAAACTCGCTGCATCCTGTACGCCTACTTTATTTTATGCAGATAGTGATGAGGATGGATATGGTGATTTACTAAATGATTCACTTTCATGCAATTTACCTATTGGATATGTTGGCGACAGCAGTGATTGTAATGATGACGACCCGTTCACTTATCCTTCTGCTGAAGATATTTGCAATACCAACGATGACAATTGCAATGGCTTAATTGACGAAGATGCGATATTTGTTACCTATTTTGCAGATGTTGATGGTGATGATTTTGGTGATACATTCAATGACTCAATTGCATGTTTTGAACTTGAAGGTTATGTAATTAACAGTGAGGATTGCAATGATTTAAATGTCGAAATTAGTCCTGCTGCTAGTGAAATCTGCAATGACATTGATGATAACTGCGATTTCGATATAGATGAGGGATTAACAACTTACACATTATACAAAGATGAAGATGGAGATTCCTTTGGTAATTCTGATATATTTATTAATTCTTGCTTAGCCGTATTTATTGGATATGTAAGTGATTCAACTGATTGTGATGATGCAAATAATTTAATTTATCCGGGAGCAATTGAAATTTGTGACTATTTAGATAACGATTGCGATGGCTTTGTTGATGATAACCTAACCTATATCCATTCCTTTGAAGATGCAGACGGAGACGACTTTGGAAATATAAATGTTGACTCACTTTCTTGCTCAATTCCCGATGGCTTTGTAGAAGATGATGCAGATTGCGATGATACCAACCCTAACATCTATCCCGGAGCAGATGAAATACTAAATGGTCTGGATGATGATTGCAATCTATTAATTGACGAGGGATTAAGTGTCAGTGAAAGTATTTTAAATACACTTAAAATATATCCCAACCCAACTGATAATATTTTATATGTAGAATATACAGGATTTGACGGATCTATTATTGAGGTCATAAACATCGCAGGGCAAATTTTGTGGACACAAACTATTGTTTCATCACTTATACAAATTGATGTAAGAACATTTACTTCTGGTATTTACTTATTAAAAGTCAAAACGACAGACGGAGAAGCTAGCCTGAAATTTATAAAAGAATAGATTACTATAAATCTTGTGTTTTCATGGGGATACCAGGCAAAGTCGCTAGATGGAGTCGGGTTTTTAATTTGCATGTACTGATAACTTTATCCTAATCGGATAGTTTCAAAAGAAAAATAAAAAAGAGAAAAAAATAAAAAGAAAGGAACTTGACTATTATGTCCGGAACATATTTTTCAGGAGGAACGGAATAAAGCGCTGGCTTTTTGAGCGCTGGCTTTTGTGTTTATGCCGTAGTTCCTGAAAAATATGTTCCGAGCATAATACCTTTGTGGAGTGATTGTATTTTTTGCATATAAAAAACAAAAGTAACTTCAGAAAAGATAGCTATATTTAGCTAGAGTATTATAGTAACATTTCACATAATTTGTCTTCTGCGCAATTGATTAAATGCGAATGATAAATTTTTATAATTAGCCCTAGCAAGGTTTACAGAATCATACAAATCCGTAAGACCCTGTTCGTTTAACCACTGCGTGTTTGAATAATCGCCGGAATTGCGTAATTTTTTTATTGTCGTTATTGACGTTTCAAACAAATGCTTCATATTATAATTTTCGTACGTTGTGTAAAACATGGAATCGTAAATAAGTATTAGCTCCCAAATGAGCAGAACCTGCATTTCCTTGTTATCGTTAAAAGCCATCGTATTTTCTGTATTATAATTAAATATTTCATTACATACTTCTAGACTTTTGACAGTTTGTTTTGCCATTAAATGAGTCGGTCCAGATTGTTTATTGAGGTCAATAAATATCTGCTCAATAGCAGCAACTCCTTCAAATACTTCTTTGTTTACAGATTTGTAATAAAGCCGATCCACATTTTCTTTTAAGAACTCAAAAGAATCTGCAATTGTATCAATTTTCTCCTGTATTGCAATTTTAACTTCTTGAATTTTTTTATTATCTCGCTCCTCTTTTAGTCCATCAGTTGTAGCCTTTAAGTCTGCTTTTTGTACTTGATATGTTCTATAGGCAAAATAAGCTGCAAAATAAGCTGCAACTGGGCCCACGAAACCGCCAAATGAATCACCCATTGCGCCAAATTGATTTTCATCGACGTGAAAGTGATAGTAAATAATAAAATAAATACCTGCAATTACACAAAATACGGCAAGGAATATGAGTTCCGGTTTATTTCTATTCAACATTGGCTATTAAAAATAATGTTTCCAATTAATTACGAATTAACACTATGGATTCTTTTTTATTGCTCGTAGTTATTTCAATTAAATAAATTCCAGACGGAAGGTTTTCGAACAATAAAATTTCATTCCCATGAAATTCTTTATTTGCTATTACTGCTTGCCCGACATTGTTAAATACTTGAACAGTTGCAGTTAAATTTAAGTCATTAATGATTGTTACAAAATTGTCAGTTGGGTTTGGGTATATTGAAAAATCAAATTGCTCTTGATTGTCGATTGCTAAGCCTTCATCTGCAATCTGGTCGCAGTCGTCATCTAATCCGTTTAAAAGCTCAACAGCACCTGGATATATGGCTGCGTTGTTGTCATCACAATCCGTACTATCTAAAACAAATCCTTCAGGAATTACACAGGAAATTGAATCTATGTTTTCATTACCAAATACATCACCGTCAAAATCTTCAAACGTATGCAAATATGCAAAGCCTTCATCAATTAACCCATTGCAATTATCATCAAAATAATTACAACTTTCCTTTACCGAAGGATTTATAGAGAATATTGAGTCATTACAATCTAAATTATTACTTTCGAATCCAATCGAATCATTGCAACTATATATATACATACTTGCGATGTCACCAAAACCATCATCATCTAGATCGGGATAGTATTTCATAGCGTTGCAAGCATTCTTAATCTTAATTGTCCATGCATCATCACCCGAATGATGGTCAGTAATATCAAAATCGTTTGATCTAGCAGAGCCTGTTATTAAAATTGAAGTATCTAGCGTTAATGATGCGTTGTATGCTTGGTCTGTTTCGGTGCCACCAAAACATTGTTGCCACCTAATTATTCCTATAGTATCAATATTAAAAATCCAATAATCTGAATAACCAAAATCACCATGGTGACCTAATATATCGCCATCATCAGGTGAGCATGTCGAACCAATTATTGAAATAGTAGAATCAGCATGCATTAGTATATCTCTACCAGTTTCAGCACAAGAGCCTCCAAAAGATTTCTTCCAAATAATTTCTCCATCAACTTCATCAAGTAAAATTGTCCAAGCTTCTTGTAAACCATGTGAATCTGAAATATCGCCATCGTCTGACCAAGCTTCGCCTGTTACAATCAGGTTTTTAGAATATAATTCTGCAACCGCAAAAGCATAATCTTGTTTAGTCCCTCCATATTTTTTATCCCAAATAATATTACCATCTACATCAATTCTCAAAATCCAATAATCAAAATCAAAAGTTGGCTCCCAAATACTTGTATAGCCCACCACAACATAATCAAGTTCAGTTGTTTGTATTACTGCATTTCCTTCATCAGAATTAATCCCGCCATAGCTTTTTGACCATTCCAATTCACCTAAACTGTTTAATTTCACTACAATTAAATCTGGATAATCTGTGGAACCGGAATGGTCTGCAAAAATTCCATTATCAGAACGGCTATGTCCTGTAAAAATGTAACCCCCGTCAATGGTTTGAATTATAGATGTAAGCCAATCATTTTTACTACCCCCAAAAACATGCAGCCATAAGATTTCCCCTTCCTTGCTAAGTTTCATAACAACACAATCAGAACCACCGAAATTGAGACCAATATCGCCATCTGAGGAATAAGAAGTACCCCCAAAAACATAGCAGCTATCTGACGTTTTAAGCACCGCTCCTAGCTCCTCAAGTGATGAACCTCCATAATTTTTTTGCCAAATGATATTCCCTGATAAATCAGAGTTTATAATCCAAAAGTCTCTGAGGCCGGCGTTTTCTGATACATCTCCGTCTGATGAATATGTAGTTGTCGCAATTATGTAACCAGAATCAACGGCATTGCAGGCGCTATACCCTATGTCAGTCTGTGCCCCACCAAAACTCTTTTGCCATAATAAATCAGCACCCTGTGCCGATGATAAATAGGGGCAGGTGCTCAGTAAAACAATACATATGTACTTTTTAAATCGCAAAATAAGTTATTCAAAATTACCAAAAAATTGATATATGTTGTATCTAATTGATATTCAGTCGTTTATGAAATAAATGCAATTAGAATCAAAATATAATTTTTACTATATTTGTTAATCTTTCACTTTTAAACCCAATTGTATGAAATCCCAAATCAATACCCATTTAGGCAAAGTAATGTCTTGTTTTTTGCTTTTATCATTATGGTTTGTTTTTTTGACAAGTTTTATTTCTATAAGACCTATGGACAATGTAACTGTGCGCGGTTATTTGCCAAGTTTTTGTCCTCCTGACTCGACTATCGACACTTCATCAACATTTTATGAATTTGGCGATACTATTGCAGTTAATTTAGATGGCGGTGATACCATCTTTATAATCAATGACATTATTGATACAGCAATGGCAAATGGGAGAATAATTGGTACGGGTGACATAATTGTTGCACTTACTAATCACCAAAATGAATTACCAGATGAAATGTATGGAGTAAACCTTGCAGATTTTTTTATGCCTGGGCATGCTTCAGATTCTGATAATGTAGAATATGCTACTGGAACGAACCCCTGGGAACTACTAGCTGAAATGGCCCCAAACGTCCTTCGATATCCTGGCGGCTCATCAAGTAAATTTAGACATGCTTTTGGTTCAATGAATACGAATAATGGAACTCCATATGCCTTACTCAAAAATGGTGGAAATGGCATTAGTTTGGAAGAAATAATTGAGTTCTATGACAAGACTGCACTGCCTTTTGCAAGTCCGACTTGCTTAGAAGTATATAATGATTATGAAGCAGATACTATTTTGGATGGTACTTGGCTAGCAGCCAATCAAAAAGAAAATTTCATTGATTTTTAAAACGAATGGAAAAACCAACCTCACTATAATCCAAGTGATACAGCTTACGACGAAATATACAAAGAACCTTTATATATAAACCAACTTATAGACTTAGTTGAACAAATAGAAACCGCTAATCCAGGGTTAACGGTCAAGATAATGTATGTTGTAAATATTATGAGTGAACCTGTTATGCAGGTTATTAATTTAATTAATTATTTACAAGATGAAGAATTAAATAATGAATACAGCGTAAGTGTATATGGTTTAGAACTTGGGAATGAATGTTATTTCGACATCTTCGATGATTTAATTGGATTTGGATGTTATGACGGCAATTCCGCATTTGAACATTACTGGGAGTATGTTAATGGAACTGAAGATTACGATTCAGCATTTGCGACATCTGGTGATTTTGATTTAGAACAAGTTATGACGGTGGCGGGTATGACAGGAATGGAAGGCGGATTTCAAAAGCATGATTATATAGGAGCGATTCGCGCAGACGAAACATTAGACAATATTAAAATTGGTATACCAGTAAGAAACCCAGATGTTGATACTGGGCCGTTCATTGTCACACCACAAGATGATTTAGTTTTGGGCGCTATTGCTGGTGGCTCCTGCACATCGTGGAATGAAGATGTATATAGTAAGTATGGTGCTTTAGAATCAGGAAAATCTGCATTTGATGCCATCATCCCACATCAATATTATACTTCCCAAAATGATGGTGTTCCAGATTCTAACACTAACTGGGGCAATATTCCACTAGGCCTAGATGATCCCCTTGTAGAGGGTGATAACTGTTTAGATAATGATACAGATGATGAATTTCATGATAATTTTACAACTATTTATACTTATGCTACGGAAGATACCCGTCTTGAATGTGCTTTTCGAGGCATAGTTGGGACAAGTGGCTACTTTACTGTAGGAAGTTTTAATGAATTTATTAAAACTAGACACAAAGAAGGGATGGTTGACTTATCGGGAGAGCTATCTCTTGGAGAAAGCGAAACAAATCCAAAAGAAACATGGATTACTGAGTGGAATATTAAAAATAACAATTCCTTTGATGATACTGATGCCGTAAATAAAGATATACGACTTGAAGTATATAACAATACTATTGCGCATGCTTATATAATTCAAGAGCAATATTTAAACACATTAAAATTTAATAATATTAAGAATGAAACATTCCGAGAAAATTTTATAACAGTAACCACACTTCAAAATTATCTAGGTGGTAGCTCAATCCAATTGGTGACGAAAGCGAAAAAACAAGATATGGTAGCACTTGGTTTAAGTGGTTCTTGCTCCGGAATTGGTTTTAAAAATTATGTGCCACGGACGTTGTATCATTCCTATAAATTGCTAAATCAACTTAATTTAAACAATTTAAATTATGTAAAAAGTAATAAAACAATTTATGCCTCTAATATCAATCAACCACCTACGATGTTTATAACACCTTATAATCCGTCAGATTTGGAACGTGATGTATACGGTTATTTTACAAATGTTAAAGATGAACCGCAGACTTTTATAGTGCGTCCTGGTACACTCATACCAGTGTCGTTAACAGGCACAAATGCCGAAATTCATTGCGTTGTTGGAGAGCAACTTTACTCGACTGCTGGCTACACAGAATTGTTTGATATAAATGATTACTATTCAGATTGCTATGCTCCTGCACCAACAAATTATTACGAACTAGATTCTGATACAACATATATCGATAATACAGCTTGCCCAGTTGATATGCCCTCAGGGGCTATGTGTGTTACTGTACCAGCATACTCTGTTGGGTACTTCGTATTTTCTTATAATCCATCTTTAAGGGAAGGTGAAGTGATTGAAAAATTTCAATTATTTCCTAACCCCGCTTCAACCAGCATTACAGTTAAACAAACCAATGTTACTGAAAGTGAAACATCGGAACTATTTGTAAATATATTTACGATTCTTGGGCAGCATATCAGCTCAACAATTATTAATGAAGGCGGCCAAGTTGATATTTCAGATTTACCAGTAGGTATTTATACAATTCAAATTAGAACACAAGAAAACAATTTTGAAACTCTGACTTTTGTAAAAGTTAAATAATTTATCAAAATCCTTGCTCGCCGTTAAAGCGTAATGAATGTAGTGCAACGGAATGAATGGAGCTGCGAGCAGAGATATGGGTGGGAGCAAAAGAGCCTTGCCAGCAAGCAAGGCGGTTGCGACCTTTGTAGCAGAAGGCACGAGCCTTCGCACTACACAAGGGGTTGGCGTGTGTTTTTGCACCAAAAACCATGACAACCCCGCAGCCCATTCGACAGCGCAGGCGAGCTAAACTAACCAGCAGCCGGTGGACTCGAGGTTGCTGAAACGAAATGAGAGAATG
Source organism: Chitinophagales bacterium (assembly GCA_035439505.1). GTDB lineage: Bacteria > Bacteroidota > Bacteroidia > Chitinophagales > BACL12 > UBA7236. Next base: position 57,834 of record DAORKJ010000009.1, on the reverse strand, counting down.
ACACAAAGGGAGTTGGAGCTTGTGGAAGCCACTGAAGTGGAATGAACGATATGAGTAAAGCTACCTTGAGGACAAAGGAGGCTGCGTGTGAGGCTACATGACTGAGGTAAAATCATGACAAACTCTTAAACACAAGTGTGCAATACAGGTGTAGCCTCTACTCCTGTATTGGTTTGGCGTGATTTTTTCGAAGGCATGGAGTTGAACTCCTTATGTTCCTAGAATTAAAGTCGTAGCAAAAGCAACGACGGCAAATAGTTTATACTAAACTTATTAAAATTAAGCGCCTGATTAATAATTGATTAAAATTATTTCCCTATAAAATGCTTAAAAGGGATTATTGACAAGCATAAATATGACAGCCCAGAAATTAATATACCTGCAACTATTGTTGGAAAACTGTCATGAAGAACTGTAATATTCCAAATTATTGAAGTTGAAATACCAAAAATCATTGCACCAAATGCGGCATACCATTTGTGCTTTTTGCCATAAATAGAAATTATCGCAACAACTAAAATTGAAGGAACCCAAATTGAATAAAAAAATAATAAGGATTCAATAACGGAAGGAATAAAACTTGCAAAGAGGATAGCCAAAACACCAACTGCAATCCCAGAAATTCTTGACCAAAATAGCCTTTTTTCTTCAGGCACTTGCTTTATTGGGTGAATAAGATCCTGGGAGAAGATTACTGATGCCCCATTAATCAAACAGTCCTGTGAAGACATTACAACACCTACTAGTGCAACAGCAAATAATCCATAGAGGCCAGGAGGGTAATTTATTGCTGCAATATTTAGTAAAGTAGCTTCGCCAATTGAATTGCTCTCTAATGTTAAATTTGCTACAACACCCAGCGAAAGCATTATAAACAACCAGGCTATCATAAATAATCCAGAAGAAACCAATGCTTTCCTTGAAGTAGCTACACTTTGACTAGATAATATTGTGCTGATTGTTGGAGGAATGAGCATTTCGCCAAAAAACCATGTAACCATTAATGCTATTAAATCAATATTTTTAATAGAACTGAATGAGGAGGAGCTTAAATCTATTGATTGTTGAATAAACGCCTCATTTGTAACCCCAAAATTTAGGATGGAAAGTAAAAGTAACAAAGGTATTAAAGCGACAAATAAAATAAATTGAATTAAATCAGTTTGCATACTTGATTTAATTCCACCAAATACGCTATAACCCATTACAATTGTTGTAATAATTACAGTTCCAATAATTTTTGGAACGCCTAGAAACGCATATAAAATATCTCCTGCTGCTTTAGCCATCACAGTAGTTAGTCCAACTACTAATCCAAACGAAATCAACCCTGCAATAAACCGAACAATGTTACTATTATGCGAATTGACTCCCCCAATAATGTCGCCAAGAGTATATGCATTGTTAAATTTTTTCCGGATCGCAGGCGCAAAAAAATGCCCTTCAAACATTTTTCCAATGCCATAAAAAATTGCAACTGCAAACGTGAAATACCCTGTCGAGGCTCCCTTGTCTGCCAGTCCAATAGTCATCCCTGGGCCAATATAATTTGCTGACATACTAGCAAAGAGTAACCAGAAACCTATTTTTCTTTCTGCGACCGAATAACTTGAGAATGTATTATTTCTTCTCGTTACAAAAATGAATGTAATGTAAAAAAGCATTGCAATGATTGCAACTATAATATCGAGTATCATAATTAAATATTTTAAAGTAAGTATTCTTTAGGACTATCCATGTTTTCAATAAATGTCCTAAGTGTATAAATAATCAATTCAGAATACTTCAATCTGAATTCCACCTCAAATTCGCTATTAGTTTTAGCTTCATTTGCATACATATAGGGATACATGAAATATGGCACTAATGTGTTAGAGTCCTGTGTGATGGAAAGAATACCAGATTCAAATGCTTCCAACACTTCACTTTCCCTTTCTAGGTGGGCCTTAATATTGTCAGTAAATTCCTTAAAATTATTGCCTTGAAAAATTTCGTTAAATCCAACCCAGTATTTCACGTTTGTCTTAAAGAAATAAAATGTAAAACTAAGTAAGTCGGAAAATTGAATAGCCAATTGAGCGAGTTCTAAATTGTCAATTAATCTTTTGACTTTACTTTTTCTATCTTCATCGATGAAATCCCATAAGAGTATAGCATTATTAATTGCGTCTTCTATTTTAGGAAAGGCTGATGAAAAACGGCCACTAGGAAACGTATATGGTATAATATCAATCGGTTGATTATTTTCAAGCCTTGAAAAAAAGTAATGATCAAGATAGACCCCATATAATTTATTATTTACATTAGATTTGGCATGTTCGTTTTCATATTTATCCATTCTAGCAAAAGATTGATCAAATTTGGTTTCACTCCTTACCCCAACCTTTAAACAGCCACTGTATTTTCGCTGAGCAAATCTCTGGTAAAAGGCATATTTCAATGTATGTTCATTAATATCCTTATAATTCTTGAGGACCGTTTTGGTAATAAAAAACATTTTATCAATTACCTCCAATGGTATGGCGGGATATAGCTTTAAAAAGGTCAGTTCGTTATTATACTCATCTTCTGGGCGCTCATCAATTTTTTTATCCAAGGATTTGTCAATAAAATCCAGCACTCTTTTTTTGTTTTCTACCCCCCTTTCACCGTTACTGATAGAATTGAAAAGAAGGTTTCCAAAAGTGTTGTAAGAATCAATCGTTTTTTCAAGTTGTTTGATTTCCTCCCCAGAAGAAAGAAAATTGCTGGGATCTTGAATTTCACATTCGATGCCAAGCATCCCATATAGTTTTTTTCTAAATCTGAAATTGGCATTTAGGTGGGTTTTTGCTTTTTCTGGGTCGTCCGAAAAATATTCAATTACACTGTAGTTGTATTTGGCCCAACTTGTATCAGTTAAATAAATTCGTGGTGATTTATTTAATGTATGACATATTCTTAAGTATCTTCCTAGCTCCATTAGCAAAAAAATGCTATCACTTACCGGACTCAAAGCGTGACCTAAAATTATCTGATTCGGTTCAAAAGTGGACATTTTTTTTACAGATTGTATTGAGGCGCTATCAGAGCTATTTAAAATTAAGTCAGATACATAATCTTGATCATAACTTTCTTTATCAATTATGGCCCAAATTGTAGTGGGAAAGGCGGTAAGAAACTCTCCTACATCGTTATTGTGAATTTTATACCTCCTGCTAAAAAAGGTAGTATCATGTTGGAACTCTTTCTTTTCATTATTCAGAATAAGTTTGAGCTTCGAATTGAACAATTTGTAGAACTTATCTTGAAGCGGGAAATGAATTTGAGGGTTATTAATCATAAGATGTAAGTGAACATCATCTTTAATTTCTAATAAGAAGTTGACATACTTAACATTTGGGCTCTTTTTTTGCCCCTGGACATACTCTTTAAAATTGGAGTAGTCTCTTTTGAACTCTGAACTAAAGTTCTTTGTTTCAATAATTTCATTGATAGCGTTATGTATTTCTTTATAATTGTAATGAAATTCATGGCTAAGCTTTGTTTGATAAAATTCTACCAAATGTTGATAGGCAGGCTTGTGGATGGAGCTCATTATGTATTATTTTATACCAAATTTAAGTATAGCGCACTACAAATGACAAATAAAGTGTCTTATTTATTACCAATAACTCACTTTTTGTAAAAGGTAAGACTATGACTTGTGCCATATGCGTGTTTGTGGAGATATCATTCTAAATCCTTTCTCGCCTTTAATAAAGAGTAAGTTATGAGTATATGATGTAATATCAAAAAAATACTTCTAATATACCATAAGAAGTATTTTCGTAGTAAATCTCTGACAAAATGAAACGACTAAACAAAAACGCTGCTCACAAAAAAGCTTCACAGAGCATAGAAAAATTAAATAGTATTCCAGACAGCAGCATAATATCTATAACACAAGATATTCTTAAGAGTTCAAGACTATCTGATACTCATCAATTTGTTCTTAAATTTCAAAGTTTTGAATACCCAGTAGAATTAGAGGAAGGAAATGTGCAATGCTCAGTTAACGATACTGAAAACCCTAATTAATAGGATTAGACTCAACACAAGGTATTTAAACCGATTTTAATTTTATAATTAATGATACCTAATACTTATAATGGTTTTAAAAATTACTACGCAACAAGTGCTCACAGGGTTTCATTTTATCTACTAAATGAATATTATCTCACAATATAAAATCAACTCATATGGAAGAAATCAAAAAAAGTGTTGATACCTTTGTTATTGAAAGAGAATCAACTGAACCTCAAAATGAATGGTGGGAGTCTATCGAACTTCATTTATATTTTGAGCTTGCTGCAATCTTAAGTAAATCTGAATGGGATGAGATTCAATCTCTTGCTTTAAGGAGTAGTTATAAAATTAGTTGAACTTTATATATTTTTCGGATAACTCCTTTTGATTTAAGAACCATTTCATTCTGTCTTAAAATACATAAAACTAAGTGAGCTGATGTGTGCACATTGACCTTACTACATTATAAAATAATCAATAAAAGTAAGATTAAAATAACTTAATTGTTTGCTCTTTACGGTGGGTTTATTTCTTGTCGTGAGCCTCACTGACTGCACCTGCCTTTCTTCTCTCCTTAGCCCTGCGGGGTCATCCTTGATCCCGCAGTTTTTAACTTCTTTCACCATTTTTCAAAACTTTAAATTTTTATTTATGAATCTTTTCAAATTTACTTATGGCATCCGGGACAAGGTCCTAGAGCGTCGTCTTGAAACTAAAATCACCCGTATGGAGGACAATGCAAAACAGGACACGGGCATTGCAGTTTCTCAAAATTTAACCAATCCACAAGTTATTTTAACTGAAGTAGCTGCTGAAACTGATGTGCTAAAAGAGGAGGTTACCAAAACCCTCAATCCGGAAATTGGAAAGCTCACTGAAGAAATTGAACAAACAGACTTGGAAGCATTGCAAAGTGTGGCAAAAGGTCAGGAGGAGCAATTAAATCATAAGATTTCTGCTCTTGAAGTAGACATCAAACGAACTACACTTGATTTTGATTTCAAGAAATTAATTTGGACTATGGTTGCCATTGTTGCATTGTGTTCCATTGATGCAGGTGCAAATTACTCCAGTTTTCAGGTTATTGCCAAAAACCTTTTAGGTGCAATTATGCTAGCTATTGCTGTTGCAATCGCTTTGTCTTCTTCAGCGCATACAATCGGCATGAAAATACGGACTGCTTCCTCTACTCTTATGAAAAGGCTATGGTTTTTTGGTGGCTTAGCCGGAGCAGGTGTTGTGTTTTACTTTTTAGGTATGATACGCCAGGAATACACCGGTAAGGCTGATGGATTTGCAAACTCACCGCTATTATGGATGTGTTTTAATTTATTCTTTTTTGCTGTTGCCCTTCTGCTTGCTGCTACAAAATTTCCAACTAAAGAACAAAGATTGGCATATGTGGCATTACAAGACAAGAAAAAACAGCTTGCTTCACTAAAGAATGAAAAGGAAACGCTATTAAATGCTTTGAGGAAGGAAGAATCTAGAATTAACGAATGCAGGCAAAAACTTGAAGCATTCCTCACTTACAGAGCTGAACTATTGTCCTCGCTCGATAAAGAAAAGGAACGCATCAATGCAATGTGTCTGAAGGAGTTTGAATTAAAAGGGGGTAAGATAGCCACCAAAGTATCATTCACATCTAAAAATAATAAATCATGAGAGTAATACTATTCACCTACACACTGCCGGCAATCCTGGCAGTGTGCCTTTCAGCTTGCGAAGCTGAACCCATTACTCAGGATATATCTATTTTACTTGACCAAACGGAAGAACATTTTACACATGTTTCGGTAGAAGATATCGCCAAGAAATCTGTTATAACCGAAAGCATAACCAACGGAGAAAGTATAAGGATACTATCGATTACTGAACTTGGATTTAATGCCGTATCTGTTTTTAGAATGGATGTAGTTACCAATGTATTGTTAGATAATGATTTCGAACGGGACAGTTTGGTAGTTACATATTTTACTGATATTGACTCAGCGTTATCTGGATTGTTGCTGGAAAGACGTGAACGAACCGGTTCAGTAATATGCAAAATTTTGGCTGGAGAATTAAACAGGTTGAGTGCATCAAGTGTAGATCGAAAACTACTGATTATTAATTCAGATTTGATGGAAAAATCATTTATTGATTTTTATTCAACAACTATCTTCAATCAGATCAAAAATGAACCTGCTAAAATAATGGACACTTTGATAAAGCGTTATCCATTGAAAAGCTTACAAGGGATTGAAATATATATTGTATATAAACCGACAGATAAATCTGATAGTGAACGGTTTGAGATAATATCTGGCTTCTACGAAAATTTCCTTGAATCTCTCGGCGCAAAAGTGTTTGTGGGCAGTGATTTGAATACACAAAACTAGCATTCACAATAATTACTTAAAACTTCAAGAAGATGGCACGGCCTTTAGGTAACACATTGTTCGATGCAATAAAGCAACTCACTATTGCTTTGTTTAAATTAATAGCAATTGCCTTTGCATGGCTTTGCAAGATTGCCGGTATGGTTCTTTTAAAAGCTGGCGAAACAATTGAAAAAATGATTTCTAGATGATAAAACTTTTTGCAGCAATTTTTGAGCTATTGTTTTCAGTTGTAGCTGAAATAGTCACTACCATATTCGACTTTATTGTCTCAATTATTCAGCCAAAGCGCAAAACTGAATATACTGCGGATTTTATCGCTCCAGGTTCCATTCTACGAAAGCATGATACTGGTTTTTGCCTGACTGGCAAATTTTCTATGTCGAGTGAAGACAGTCATAAAAATTGTCTCGTGCTCGGAGGGTCTGGATCGGGAAAGAGCTCAATTATTTTAATTAATTCCATGTTATTCATGATGCATGGAAAAAACTCTTTAATTATCAATGACCCATCTGGCGAATTGCGATTATTGACAAGTGGTGCATTAATAAAATACGGATATATTGTAAAAGTGCTGGACTATAACAATATACTTTCCGAATGTTTTAATCCTTTAAAACGTTGTAAGAGTATTTCAGACATTCAGAAATTATCTGCGCTTCTTGTCCGAAATGCACTTGGTGAATCAAAAGGAGATCAGTTTTTCAACAAAATTGCAGAGAGTTTGCTCTCACTTTTTATCAGGTATTTGGTTTTTTATGTAAAGCCTGAATATTCCACTTTGTATAATGTCTTACATTTAATTAATCTATTTGCAGGAGGCGGTGCTGAAAAAATTGACCGCCTAATTGTAAAGACTAAGGATGAAAAATTATTAGCAGAATATAAAGCTTTTATTGCGTACGGGGACAAAACTTTGATGTCAATAGTAGCAACTGTCAAAAGCGCCCTATCACTTTGGTCAGATGAAACGATTGCAAAAATTACCTCTATTGATACTATAGATTTTGCTGAGTTTAGAGTAAAGAGAATCGCTTTATTTATAAATAATTCTGTTCCAACAATGAATTATTATGGCGCACTATCCTCACTATTCTTTCAACAGTTTTTCAATGAAATATTAGTGAGAATTCCAGATAAAAAAGAAAACAGTGTTTTCTTTTTACTGGATGAAGCGGGCTCGATGTATTTGCCTTCGATATCAGTAACAATTTCGAATATCAGGAAAAATAGGGGTGGTATATTATGTATTTATCAGGACTATTCCATCCTTGAAAATATTTACGGAGCATATGAAGCGAAAAATATTTCAGCCAACTGTTATGCAAAAGTATATTTGCCTGGTCAGCCGATTGAAACATGCAGGATGTTAGAAACAACATTGGGGAAATTTGAATATGAAGATGAAAAGTCAGGTAATACAAAGTTGAGAAGCTTAATGACGGCTGATGAGATTAGAATGACTGACAAGGCTATTATTCTCATAGGCAACAAAGCTCCGATACATGCTACGCTCCATCCGTTTTATAAAAACTCCAAATTAAAGAGTCTCACTGAATTACCTTCGTATGAGCCAAATAATATATTGCCATTTGATACTCCTCCATTAATTGCAATAGATTAAATGACGCGCAAGGCTAAAATAGGAAGTAATGTAAATAGCTATCTTAGGGCTACAGGTATACTAGAACATGGGACACATGATCAGATACAAGCAGCACGGAAAAAGTATTGGAGCGAATATAAACGAAAGTGGAGGAATGAAAAAAGAAAAAAAGAAAAAGAGTTTACTATCTCACTTGATGCTGAACAACAAAAAATAATTGCCCAAGTTTCCAAGAGTCATAAACTGAGCCGAACTGCATTTATGAAAAGTGCAATATTTGGCTATATCAATACTACATTTATTGTTCCCGATAGTCATGAGGTGAAAAAAATCTCGCAGCTATTGGCAATGACCTATAACTCGATACAGGAATTATTTGAAGAAAATGGAATAGACACGTTGAGCGTAAAGGAATTACTTGAAAGATTAGCAGAGCTTGAGCGTGAGGTACTACCCAAATTACACAATCCTAAATCGTTGGAAGAATACATCATAGAGTATATATGCAAAGCTGATGGCAACAAAGAACAACTAATTGATTTTATAAATGCTATATAAAAGTGATTGTAAAGAGTCTGACACGAAGAAGTAACACATTGCAATTAGTCAACTACCTATTCAAACAAGAAAAAGGAGAAAGATTACAACCCATATTAAAACGTAACCTACGTTCAAGAACAGCAGAAGGGTGGGCTAAAGAAATTGATGCAAATGATGCTTTACGAATTCGAAGGAGGACTGACAACATTCGTTTATATCATACGGTGCTTTCGTTTTCAGATAGAGATAAAGCACATATCGATAAATCTCTTTTAAAGGATATTTCCAAAAAATATGTAGAACTGCGTGGTAGAGATAGTATTTTCCTTGCTTCATCACATACTGATAAAGACCATATTCATTTACATATCATACAGTCCGGGACTAAATATCTTACCGGTGAGTCAAACCGGATTTCAAAAAAAGAATTTCATGAGTTAAAATTGGCTCTCGATTTATATCAAAAAGAAAAATATCCTCAATTAATTCATAGCCTGCCTGAACATGGTAAATCACTTAGAATGCAGAAAACTGAAAGAGAGTATCAGTCTCAAAATCGTGGAGGTATATTATCACAGAAGGAACAGCTTTTTCAAACTATGGAAACTGCATATACAAAATCAAAGTCGCTAGGTCATTTTCTGGATCAACTAAAATCAGAAGGATATAATTCTTATAACCGAGGTGGTAAGTTATATGGATTGGAAGACACAGAAGGCAGACATTACAGATTTAAAACCCTTGACTATGCAGAAAAAATTAAATCCCTGCAAAAGGAAGCTGATATAGAAGAAAAGGCATTGCAAGACCTGGCAGATTTGCGGGAATCAAAGAACATGGAACGTGAAGAAGAATACGAGAGAGAAATGGAAGAGGAGGAAACAGTCGAAGAAGAAACCGAAACTGATGATAGTGATCCTAACTATACTTCCGAATAAACAAATTAATGCTTTCAACCATAAGTTGAACTTTCTCTTTGTTATTCACCTTGTCCCATAATCCATGTGCCGCGTTATTTCTCAATTCCGCCCAAGCAATAATATCTTTTAAATCTTGTTTGTCGATTAGTTCTTTCTCATATAGAATCTTTGAATAGCCATCTAAGGTCGGCTTGTTGTGTGCGGATTTTAAACCTTGTTCTTCTAACCAATTTCGTAAAAATTCCTCCAATGCGGCACCTGCAACTACAGCAGGTGAAGCTGGATGAACTCCATTTGTTTCTAAAAGCATTTTTGCTTGAGACAAAATATCTGATACGACATCTATTTCCGCTTGTCTTTGAATGGTAACTCCGTTTAATAATCCCTTTTCGGCATAGCGAATAAATGCATCTAATGCTCCATTTACAAGTCGAGGAATCTCCTTCGGGTTGTAATTCCACTCTGTGTCAATCGGTATTTTCTTTGATCTTTCAAGTAGCTGTTTATAAAACGCAGTTTTTTCTCCGGCATACATTCGTAAAAACTCTAAGCTTTCCGAAAGTAAGCTGTTTACATCCGATATATCTGAATCTCGAATTGATTTTGCTTGTTGCACTAATTCCTCAATTGTCATATAAGTTGAATTTACATACAAAATTAATAATTAAAAGGGGTGCGGGTCTCCCGCCCAGATTGCGTCTCCAAAAAGGCAGATTAAAAATCGCCCTGCGGAGAGGCAATCTGGCAACTGCTATTTCCCTTAGAATTTATATGAATTTTCAAAACATTTTGAACACCAAATTAAATTGTATCTCTTGTAATTAAAGCGCAAAATTGTTGAAATGTTGTCTTTCGAAACATGCAAAAAAATACTATCTTCACATGGCAGAACATACTCTGACGATGAAATAAAAATCATTATGGGTGTGTTACAACAACTTGCATATTTCGAATACACATTTCTTAAAAACAAAAAAGTAATGCATGGAAAAGGTAGTGATTTATACCAGGGTTTCAACAGAAGAACAGGCTGACAAAGGATATAGTTTGCGCGACCAAAAAGACCGTCTTGAAAAGTATTGTGCGATTAAAAACCTCACCATAGTAAAACATTATGAAGACGACTATTCTGCACAAACATTTGAACGACCTCAGTTCAAAAAATTTCTCGAATTTATCAAGCACAACAAAAGAGCAGCAGACGGTTTTTTGATTATTCGTTGGGACAGGTTCGCAAGGAATGCAACTGATGCGCTGGTTATGCTCCGTAACCTGTCACGACAAGGAGTGGTGGTTGATGCTGTGGAACAGCCCATCGACATGAGCATCCCTGAAAATAAGTTCATGCTGAACTTTTATCTAACCGCTCCGGAAGTAGAAAATGACAGACGTGCAATGAACACCATCAATGGTATGCGCAGGGCTATGAAGGAAGGCAGATGGGTAAGCAAGCCACCGCTTGGTTACCAATTTATCTACGATGAAAAACAAAAACCGCTGCTTGTAAAAAGTGAAAGAGCATTATTAATAAAGGAAGTATTTGAATTGCTTGCAACCGGTTCACATACAATGGAGGAAGTGAGAAAGGAAATAAAATTGAAGGGCTTGAAATGTGAAAAGAATAACTTTTGGAAATTAGTAAGAAATCCGGTGTATTGCGGCAAGATATTACTGAAAGCATACAAATCGGAACCTGAAGAAGTTTTACAAGGCATACATGAACCGATTGTTAGCGAAGAATTATTTTATCGAGTTCAAAATGTGTTGTTCAACAAGAAGAAAATCAAGGCGAAGCCTCAAACCAAATCAGATTTTCTACCATTGCGTGGGTTTTTAGTCTGTCCTGATTGTGGCAAGAATCTTACAGGAAGCGCATCAAAGGGTAACGGGGGCAAATATTTTTATTACCACTGTCAACCAGGGTGCGCTCAAAGGGTAAAAGCGGATGTTGCGCATCATTCATTTGGCGAATGGCTGGATTCTTTTTCATTTAAACCTGAGATTGCAGAACTCTATTTGGCTGTTATTGAAGATACCTTTAAAATTGAGGAAGGCGACAGAATCGCAACTACAAGACGCATTCAAAAGGACATTGAAAATGCAAATAACAATTTATTGAAAGTTGAAAAAAAATATATCAACGATGAGTTGGAGAGAGATTCATATCTCCGACTAAAAGAATCATACAAAAAAGAAGTATTTGAACTGCAAGATCGTTTGATAGATTTACAATCAAGCGATACAGAATTTATGCACTATATGAGCTATGGTTTTTCCGTTTTATCTAACCTCAAATCATGTTACGAATCTGCTGATGTAGAATTAAAACAAAAATTGATTGGTTCGATATTTCCTGAAAAATTAATTTATGCAGATGGAAAGTATCGAACCACAAAAGACAGCGATATACTTCGGCTACTTTGCTTGAGTGGTGCGGATTTCAAAGGAATGGAAAATAAAAAGTCCCGCACAAATGCGGGACAGTTCGCTAAGGTAGCCCGTAGGGGAATCGAACCCCTGTACCAAGAATGAAAATCTTGTATCCTAACCCCTAGATGAACGGGCCGTTTTTGTAAACGAGAGTGCAAAAGTAATAGAAAATTTATTTTTATTAAAATTTCTACACAAAAATTCTCTTTTTGAAGCTAATTTTACAGTCATATTATGAGTAACTATCGCGTAGCAATCAATGGATTCGGGCGTATCGGACGAATTTTCCTCCGAAGGGCCTTGGAAAAAAACAACTTCGAAATTATCGCCATAAACGACCTTACCGACGTAAAAACACTGGCTCATTTGTTTAAATACGACTCTGTTCATGGTCGTTTTAGCGGTACCGTGGAGGTTTCAGGCAACGATTTGTTGGTAAACGGCAAACTTATCAGGGTTTATGCCGAAAAAGACCCTGCCAAATTGCCGTGGAAAACCCTCAATATCGACCTGGTTATGGAGTCTACGGGACATTTCCTGGACCGAGAACATGCTAATCTCCATATTCAGGCCGGTGCTAAAAAAGTTGTGCTTTCAGCGCCACCAAAGGGCTCTGATATTAAAACCATTGTGTTGGGCGTGAACGACAACCTGCTTACTCAGGATGATGTGATTATTTCCAATGCTTCCTGCACTACCAACTGCGCAGCTCCTATGATAAGGGTGATTCACGAAAACTTTGAAATCGAATCGGCTTATATCACTACCGTGCACAGTTATACCGGCGATCAGCGTTTGCACGATTCGCCACATAAAGATTTGAGAAGAGCCAGAGCTGCTGCCGAAAATATTGTCCCTACATCGACAGGTGCCGCAAAAGCGATTACCTTAACCTATCCCGACCTGATTGGTAAAATTGGGGGTGCCGGAATTCGTGTTCCTGTTAAGGATGGTTCATTAACGGATATTACCTGTATTATTAATAAGAATACAACCGTTGAGGAAATTAACGCACTATTTAAAGTAGCTGCTGCCGATGAACTCAAAGGTATTTTAAGTTATACCGAAGACCCTATCGTTTCAATTGATATTGTTGGTGATCCGCACTCTTGTATTTTTGATGCACAACTTACACATGTTATCGGTAAAATGGTGAAAATTGTGGGATGGTACGATAATGAATATGGCTATTCCAGTCGCCTCGCCGATTTAATTGAACGTATTGCGAAAATGTAAAAAATTATTTCACAGATAAGTTTTGGAAAAAATGAAAACCGTTTCTCAGTTTAATTTCTCAGGACATCGCGCGGTAATTCGCGTGGATTTTAATGTGCCTTTAGATAAACAAACATTTGCAGTTACCGACGATAATCGCCTTCGCGCAGCTTTACCTACTATAAATAAAATTATTAATGAAGGTGGAGCAGTAGTATTAATGTCGCACCTCGGTCGCCCTAAGACAGGACCTGAGGATAAATATTCATTGCGACATGTTGTACAGCCATTATCTGTATTATTAGCTAAACCTGTTCAATTTGTGAACGATTGTATTGGAGATGTTGCTGTAAATGCTGCAAAAAATTTAAAAGCTGGAGAAATTTTATTGGTGGAAAATTTGCGTTTTCATCCTGAAGAAGAAAAAGGTGACGAATTGTTTGCACAGGAATTAGCAAAATTGGGTGATGTATATGTAAACGATGCTTTTGGAACTGCCCACCGTGCTCACGCTTCAACCACCATAATTGCTAAATATTTTGATGCGGCACATAAAATGTTCGGATTTTTAATGGCTGCGGAAGTAGCTGCCGGGACAAAAGTGTTGCATCATCACGAAAAACCTTTTACCGCAATTATAGGCGGTGCAAAGGTTTCCGATAAAATTATGATTTTGGAACGCCTGCTCGAAAAAGCAGATAATATTATCATCGGCGGCGGAATGGCCTATACTTTTTTTAAAGCAATGGGTGGTAATATCGGCAGTTCTTTGTGTGAAACAGATAAATTAGATACCGCAAAAGAATTATTGGAAAAAGCGAAGGCAAAAGGGGTAAAAATTTTATTGCCTGTTGATTCTATTCTCGCAGATAAATTTGATAATGCTGCACAAATTCAGTCCGGCGACAGTAATAATATTCCTGATGGTTGGATGGGTTTAGATATTGGTGAAAAAGCTATTCAGCAATTTACGGATGTTATTGCTGCATCAAAAACTATTTTGTGGAACGGACCTATGGGTGTGTTCGAAATGGAAAATTTTTCGAAAGGAACAATAACAATTGCTAAAGCGATTGCAGCTGCGACAAAAAATGGTGCTTATTCATTAGTTGGCGGTGGCGATAGTGTTGCCGCTGTAAATAAATTCCATCTCGCTGATGAAGTGAGTTATGTTTCTACAGGTGGTGGTGCCATGCTAGAATTTTTTGAAGGAAAGGTATTACCTGGTGTTGCGGCTATTGAGGCTTAATAAATAATTGCGTATTTTAATATATCATAAATCGATGTATTGGAATAAACGTTTAAAAAGCCGAAACCACAGAGGGAAATGTAAAGGAAACAGCCTACAAAGTACACAGAATATATGATTTAATATTGGATTATCATTTGAATTTTGTGTCACGATAGCTATCGGGATTGCGTGTATTTAATTTTGCTTTCCGGATCACTTTAAGTGTGGGCAAAAAAACTTTATTTTTACTTTGCGTACTACCTCTGTGTTCACTGTGCGCATTTCCTCCGGGTTCTCTGTGGTTCCGGCTGTTCCCCCCCAAACTTTGTAACCGCTTACACTCAAGTATATCAAGCACTTTGATTTTCAACTCACCACAACACTTGTAATCCTCAATACGACCATTTACTTTTAACTCCGTTTAACCCTTATGAACGGATATTGGAATTACATCCCTTTATTCCGGTATTTGATTCCGTTTATCGCCGGAATCATCATATGCCTGAATTTTCAATTTAGTCAGTTATGGCTGAATTACCTTTTTTATGCAAGCGCATTAATATTTACCACCTTACAACTTTGTCCTAAAACTGCAGCAAGTTTTTCCTTGCAACCCCTTTACGGTATTTTATTACACCTCACCCTTTTTTTAGCAGGAATAGTTTTAGTTATTCACGACACCCCAATATATCGCGATAATTATTTTTATCATCAGGCGGACAGCACATCAATTTTTCAATGCAGAATAACACAACCTCCCGAAATTACCACTAAAAATATCCGACTTTATGTTGATGTAACTGCACATATAAAAAACAACAAACAAACACCAACCATTGGCAAATCCATTTTATATATTCCGCTCGACTCAACCAATCAACACCAATTAGTTTACGGCGATATTATAGTTGTAAAAAACGGATTTCGCCAACCCGACCCGCCGAAAAATCCACAGGCATTTAATTATCAAACCTATTTATATAATCAAAAAATATATTATACCGCTTTTTTAAAACAACATGAATACCAATTTAGCGGTATCAATAAAGGTAAACCTATTTGGCAATTTATTTTTCGCATTAAGGCCAATTTTATCCATAACCTCGAAACACATTTACACGACCCCGATGCCTTGGCTGTGGCGCAAACATTAATCATCGGACAAAAAAGTGTGTTGGATGAAGAAGTAAAACAGGCCTACGCCAACACAGGAACCATGCATATTTTAGCAGTTTCAGGATTACACGTCGGCATATTATTTATCATATTGGAAGTGTTATTTAAACCATTTTCTTTTTTCCAAAAAAAACAAAGTACGGCAGCGCTGATCAAAACAATTTTAATATTAATTATTATTTGGATTTACACCTGTTTATCCGGATTATCAGCTAGTGTTAACCGCTCTGCAGTGATGTTTACTTTTTTAGCAATTGGTAAAACATATGAGCGACAAACCAATACGTTTAATATTTTATTTTTATCGATGTTGATTTTGTTAATTGATGATCCTTATCAAATTACACAAGTAGGATTTCAATTGTCGTACATCGCCGTTGGAGGTATCGTTTTTTTTCAACCGATTATCACCAAATTATGGTATCCTAAAAATAAATTATTGCAATATATTTGGGGAATGACTTCCGTGTCACTGGCAGCGCAATTAGCAACTTCTCCCATTAGTTTTTTTTATTTTCATCAGTTTCCAAATTATTTTCTGTTATCCAATATTGTCGCCATTCCGGTTTCATTTGTGGTGTTGGTTTTGGGTTTAGCATTTTTTGCGATGGGAACAATTCCATTTATCGGCAACTGGATTGCATTTTTATTAGAATGGAGTTTACGGATAATGAATTTTACGATAATTAAAATCGAACAATTACCACACGCATTAACAACAGGATTATATCTAGAAACACCTGAAACAATTATTTGTTATGTCGCGCTCATTTATCTTGGAGCGTTTCTGGTACTAAAAGAAAAACGATATTTATTTAAAGCTTTGATTTCCTGTCTATTGGTAAGTGGATTCATAACATCCCGCAAAATTAGCAACAACCAAAGCCGGGGTTTCACGTTTTATAGTCTGAAAAACCAGAGTGCCATTCTGTTTAAAAACGGCGAAAATGCCCTAATCTGGTCCGATACTTCCGGGATTTTGACGATTCCGGAGTTCAAATTTCAAATTTCGGCCGATTTTGTGGCCCAGGGTATATTTAACCCGTCTGTTGGGCAATTTACCTTCTCCGATACCTGTTTTTCTAAAGTTGACCTATGCTATCATTTCCCTTACCTTGTTTTTGGGGAGAAGGTCATGTTCGTCGTCACACCCGAAAACCGCAACCAATTGCCGGCAGATGGCAGCCGGGTAGACTACGTTTTGTTGCATCACAACCCTTTTGTCAAGGTGGAGAAACTGCTGGAAACCTTTCCCAATGCGGTTTTTGTGGCCGATAACACCAACAGTTGGAAGAGTAATAGCTACTGGAAGCTCCATTTTGAGGGCTCAGGTGTACATTTTCACTCCTTGAGGGACCAAGGTGCACTGGAAGTGGGAATGTGAAACTGTCACAAAACGCCATCAATTTCTCCTATTTTTCCGTCCAAGCCATTTTTTGATGCGTCTCAATGCCCGCCCAGCTTGCACTCCGCGCCAATGCTAACAAATGTGCATAACCGATGTGCATTATTTGTGCAAAAATTTTTCAACCTCGAAAGTGTACAAAAGTGTACGAAAGTGTAATAAAACTTCTAAGTTTACGTTCGAATTAGTTCATAACGACCAACTATGGCATTTTTAATAGGAGAATATGAGTGCACCTTAGACGTAAAGCAGCGCATCCGCGTTCCTGCCGGTCTGGTGTCACAACTCTCCGGTGATGATGTCGGAAAGTTCGTAATAACTCGTGGAGTTGACCCATGCCTTTATCTATACCCCATGAGTGAATTCTACACAGAAATGGACAAAATCAATCAGATCCCTGAGAACTCTGAGGAGGACCGCGATTTTAAAAACATGTTTTACAGTGGGACTTCAATTTTAACGATCGACTCAGCCGAACGCATTCTGATTCCGCGATTACATGTTCAACATGCCGGAATTACAAAAGATATGATAATGGTTTGTCAGAAAAACAAAGTGGTGGTATGGGCAATGGAGAAATTCCGTGAAAAATACCTCAACAGAAATCCTGCGGACTATCAACAATTATCTGAAAAAGTGCGTGGCAAGTACGGTATATGAGCACTTATCACACACCCGTTCTTTTACATACGAGTATTCAGGCACTCATTACAGATCCTGACGGAATTTATGTGGATGTTACTTTCGGTGGCGGTGGACACAGCAAAGAAATCTTGCGCCATCTTTCTCCAAAAGGAAAACTCTACTGTTTCGATCAGGATGCTGATGCACAAAATAATTTCATCAATGAGTTTGACGCTACAAACGCCACCTTTATCCCGCAGAATTTTAGATTCATATCTAAATTTTTGCGGGTGCAGGGTGTTACCGGAGTAAATGGCATTTTAGCCGACCTCGGTGTTAGCTCACATCAATTTGATGAAGGTAACCGCGGTTTTTCCATTCGTTTTGATGGTCCGCTCGACATGCGCATGAACACGTCGCAACCGGTTTCTGCATTCGATATAATTAATCGTTACACAGAAGAGCAATTGCAAAATATTTTCAGCTTATATGGTGAAATACGTAATGCAAAACAACTCGCTAATGCCATCTGCGCAGCAAGATTACAACTGAGAAGTGAAGGTGGAATTAAAACCACTGCTCAATTACGTGAAATTGCACTCACCGTTGTAAAAGGAGAAAAAAATCCCTACCTCGCTCAATTATTTCAATCGGTGCGAATTGAAGTGAACGAAGAAATGCTTGCCTTAAAAGAAATGCTCATTAATGCTGCTCAATTAATTATTCCCGGTGGAAGATTGGTTGTTATCAGTTACCACTCACTGGAAGATCGTATGGTGAAAAATATGATGAAAACAGGTGATGTGTATGGTAATCCGGAAGAAGATTTAATGGGCAGAAAAAATATTCCTTTTAAAGTAGTTACCAAAAAACCGGTAACTCCTGAACAGGATGAATTACAAAAAAATCCGCGTTCACGCAGTGCTAAATTGCGCGTCGCTGAAAAAATATAATCGCTTTTATTAACCAACAATGTCAGAAAAACAAAACACCGGCAAAGGTGCTGAAAATAAACGTAGCCTGTCATCAATGCTAAAATCATTTGATGAAGTGAAGTTTTTTCAGTGGGAAAATATTGTCAATAATATTCCCTATTTCATGTTTATTGTCATCATTGGTATTTTTTATATCTGGAATAATCACCGTGGTGTTGCCATGGACAGAGAAATAAGAACGGTAAATCAGGAATTACTCGAGAAACAATATTATTTCAATGCCACACGCGATTCGCTTACGCAACACAGCAGACAAAGTGCTGTTGCGCGCAGGGTGGATACTTTAAATATGCAGGAATTATCTAACCCACCTTATACCATAAAACCAAAAAGTGGAAAACACTAAAAAGGACATATTATGGAGATTGTATCTCATCCTTGCAGGGATGGTGATAGTGGGTATTCTGATTGTTGTACAGATTGGTAATGTGCAATTTGTGCATGGTGATGAATATCGTGCAATGGCCGATAGCATGCGCACCAAACAACAGGAAATTAAACCAACACGCGGCTCTATTTATAGTGAACACCACGATGTTTTGGCAACTTCCTTTCCCTATTTTAATATTTATATGGATGCGGTTGCACCCAATGATGTTGACTTCAAAAAAAATATTGACTCGCTGAGTATTTCTTTATCACGTTTATTTAAAGATAAAACAGCAGCACAATACAAACAAAAAATTACCCAGGCGCGCAAACAGAAAAAACGGTATGTAGAAATACATAAAAAAGTAACACTTCCTCAAAAACAACAAATGGAAAATTTTCCATTGTATCGTTTGGGGCAAAATAAAGGTGGTATGATTGCCGAACCTATCGAAACGCGTGAATATCCTTACGGAAGTTTGGCGGTTAGAACAATTGGATATGTGCGCGAAAATAATCGCGTTGGTTTAGAAGGTACCTATGATACTTTATTGCGCGGAAAATCGGGATATGCAGTGGTGCGTAAAGTGGCCGGCGGTAGTTGGGTGCGTGTAGGTGAAAAAAATGAATTGGACCCGGTTGATGGTGTTGATGTGGTTACCACATTAGATATTAATATCCAGGATATTACCGAAACAGCATTGCGCAAAGCACTGGTTACACATAATGCAAAATGGGGTACTGCCATTGTAATGGAAGTGAAAACCGGAAAAATTAAAGCGATTGCTAATTTATCTAAAACAGAAGATGGACGTTATTTAGAAAATTATAATCATGCTATTTCTACTAAAGTAGAACCCGGTTCTACCTGGAAATTATTTTCGTTGATGTGTTTGTTTGAAGATGGAATTGAATTAGACGACCATGTAGATCTAAATTATGGCAAATACCCTTTTTCTGACCGCATCATGTATGATAGTGAAGAACACAATCGCACCAATGTAACAGTAAAAACTGCATTTGCACTTTCCTCTAACGTGGGTATTTCTCGTTTGGCGAATCAAATGTATCAAAAAGAACCATCAAAATATACCAAACATTTAATTGAATCCGGTATTACAAAAGAAACAGGAATTGAACTTGCAGGTGAGCGTAAGCCGGTTTTTAAACTGGACCCGAAAAATAAAAATGAATGGTATGGAACAACCGTGCCGTGGATGAGTGTGGGTTATGAGTTGGAATTAACGCCATTACAATTATTGACCTATTATAATGGTATTGCAAACGATGGTAAAATGATGAAACCCTATTTGGTGCAGGAAACGCAACAGTATGGTGTAACATTACAAGAAACTGAACCGGTTGTATTAAATGAAAAACTCGCAAGTGAGTCAACCATTAAAAAATTACAGGAATGTTTATTAGCTGTTGTGGATAGTGGAACTGCCAAACATTTAAAAAATGATTATTACCAATTTGCCGGTAAAACAGGTACTGCTAAAGTGGTAGAAAACGGTGTGTATTCAGATAAATATCTCGCAAGTTTTGCCGGGTATTTTCCTTATGATGTGCCAAAATATTCTATTGTAGTAATGGTGCATTCACCAAGTAATCATGTTTATTATGGCGGCGCAGTTGCAGCACCGGTATTCCGTGAAATTGCAGATAAAGTATATTCTCACTTTATTAATATTCGCGAGCCAATTAATAATACAAATACGCAATATGTAGGTGTTGATGCAAAAGCACGCGGATATGCTTACGACTTCAGACAAATATTAAGTTGGTTACACGTGAGTGAAGGATTTGATGATAATGAAGAATGGGTTGCTATAAATGCGCATGGAAAATCAGCATCACATGAAAATATAAAAACATATCAGTATACCATGCCTGATGTAAGAGGTATGGGATTACGGGATGCATTATATCTATTAGAATCAAATGGATTAAAAGTTGGTGTTAATGGCGCAGGCAAAGTAGTTGCTCAAAGCATTACACCGGGTCAGGCAGTAAATAAAGGAACATACGTATCGATACAATTAAATTGAAACAGTTAAATAACATATTATCCGTTTTAGGCAATATAGCAATAGCAAACGATATCCCTATTGCAGGTATCACTTCCGACAGTCGTCAAGTGAAACCCGGATATGTATTTGTTGCCGTTAAAGGAACAACTGTCGACGGACATCAATTTATTGATAAGGCAATTGCTTCAGGTGCCAGTGCTATTATTGCTGAAAACAGAGCAGGAATTGTTACTGAATTACCATTTATTATTGTTAAAAATGCTGCTGAATCGTTGGGAAAATTGGCACATGCATTTTATGATTTCCCTTCCACGCAAATAAAATTAATTGGTATTACAGGTACTAACGGCAAAACCACAACAGCAACACTTGCTTATCATTTATTGCGCGATTTAGGATTTAAAGTTGGATTAATTTCAACTGTAGAAAATAAAATTCATGATACTATCATCCCTTCAACGCATACTACACCCGACCCGGTGCAATTAAATGCGTTGTTAGCGCAAATGGTAGATGCGGGATGTGATTATGTATTTATGGAAGTGAGTTCACATGCAGCGCATCAACACCGTATTGCAGGATTACAATTTACCGGTGGCGTTTTTACCAATATTACCCACGACCATTTAGATTATCATAAAACATTTAGTCATTACCTCAGTGCTAAAAAAATGTTTTTTGACGCATTACCCAAAACGGCTTTTGCTTTAGTGAACAGCGACGACCGCAATGGAGAAGTAATGTTACAAAATTGTGCTGCAGCTAAATATACTTTTTCAGTTAAAGGACCTGCCAATTTTAAAGCACAAATAAAGGAAAATGTAATTACCGGACTGGTATTAAATTTAGATGGTGCTGAATTTCATTCCAATTTATTGGGAGAATTTAATGCATGGAATTTATTGTCCGTTTATGCTATAGGTATATTATTGGGATTTAATAAAAACGAAGTACTTACTGCACTCAGCAAACAAAAACCTGTAGAAGGACGCTTTGATATTGTGTATTCCGAAAATGACAGTATTACCGGTATTGTAGATTATGCCCATACACCTGATGCGGTTGAAAAATTATTGTCAACCGTTCGCAGCATGCTCAAAAAGGACCAACAGCTTATTACACTGGTTGGTTGTGGCGGTGATCGAGATAAAACGAAACGGCCGGTAATGGCAAAAGTGGCAGCGCAATTAAGTGATAAAGCGATATTAACATCCGACAATCCGCGCAGCGAGCAACCGGAGACAATTATTCATGAAATGGAAAGTGGATTGAGTGGCGATTTAATTAAAAAAAGTTTATCCATTACAGATAGGAAAGAAGCAATAAAAACTGCCGTGATGTTGGCAAAACCTGGTGATGTGATTTGTGTTGCCGGAAAAGGCCATGAAAAATATCAGGAAATAAAAGGTGTGAAATACCCTTTCGACGATAAACAAATACTTTCTGAAACCTTCAAAACCCTGTCTCGATAATGTTATACTATTTTTTTAACTGGCTCGACCAACAATATGATTTTCCCGGCGCCGGGATGTTTCAATACCTCTCATTCAGAGCAGGTATGGCGGTATTGTTATCATTAATTATTTCGCTGATTATCGGAAAAAGAATTATCAAGTTTTTACAAAAACAACAAATTGGTGAATCGGTTCGTGATTTAGGATTGGAAGGACAGTTAAGTAAAAAAGGTACACCAACAATGGGTGGAATTATTATTATTCTAGCCTTGTTAATTCCGGTTTTATTATTGGCCGATTTAAAAAATATTTATGTGCTGTTGATGTTAATTGTGACAGTGTGGATGGGTTTAATCGGATTTTTGGATGATTATATTAAAGTCTTCAAAAAAAATAAGGAAGGACTTCGAGGCAAGTTTAAAGTAATGGGCCAGGTTGGACTTGGAGCCATTGTAGGTTTGGTATTATATTTTTCTGATGATATTAAATTACGTGACTACGATAATATTTATGTGTATGAGGTAGAAAATGGTCAGCCTGTTGGAAGACCGGTTGAATCGTATGCTGCCAATGATGTTCGGTTAGAAGGTTCAGGCATGTTAAACGCTGAAGGCACTAAATTTTTTAGTCATGATACGCGCTCAACAAAATCTACTATTCCATTAGTAAAAAATAATGAGTTCGATTACGAATGGCTGGTAGGATGGGCAAGTGATGATACTAAAAAGTGGTTATTCCCTTTAGTATTTGTATTAATTATTATCATCATTATCACGGCCGTTTCGAATGGTGCTAATTTGACAGATGGACTTGATGGATTAGCCGCAGGAACATCAACAATCATAGTATTAACCTTATTAATATTTGCCTATATAGCGGGTAACGCCATTTTAAGTGATTACCTGAATATCATGTACATACCAGATTCAGGTGAATTGGTAGTATTTAGTGCAGCATTAATCGGAGCATGTATCGGTTTCTTATGGTATAATGCTTTCCCTGCACAAGTATTTATGGGCGATACCGGAAGTTTAACAATTGGAGGTATAATTGCTTCTCTCGCAATTGTTATTCGCAAAGAATTATTAATACCTGTTTTATGTGGCATTTTCTTAGTGGAAAATTTAAGTGTCATGATTCAGGTGAGTTATTTTAAATATACTAAAAAGAAATATGGTGAAGGCAGAAGAATATTTTTAATGAGTCCGCTGCATCACCATTATCAGAAAAAAGGCATGTTCGAAACAAAAATTGTAACACGCTTTTGGATTATCACCATTTTGTTAGCCATCGTATCAATTGTTACTCTTAAGGTGAGATAATGAACAAAAAACTTGTCATACTCGGATCAGGCGAAAGCGGAACAGGTGCTGCTATTTTAGCAAAGCGCAAAGGGTTCGACGTGTTTGTGAGCGACAAGGGTAAAATAAAAGAAGTATATAAAAATAAATTACAGGAAGAAGGGATAACATTTGAAGAAGGAACACATAGTTACGATATCATTTTTGCAGCTGATGAAATAATAAAAAGCCCGGGCATTCAGGAAAAGTACGAAGTGATGAAAAAAATACGGGAACGCAACATTCCTGTAGTTGGAGAGATTGAATTTGCCTGGAGATATTGTGAAGGCAAAGTAATTGCCATAACAGGAAGTAACGGCAAATCGACATGCACATCACTTACTTTTCACATGTTGCAAAAGGCGGGATTAAATGTGGCAATTGGAGGGAATATCGGGAAAAGTTTTGCTGAATTGGTAGCTAACGGCAAACATGAATACTATGTATTGGAAATCAGCAATTTTCAATTAGACGATGCCGTAACATTTAAACCTTATATCTCGATTTTATTAAATATAACACCAGACCATTTAGATAGTTATGAATATCAGTTCGAGCGATATGTGGCATCTAAATTCAGAATCAAAATGAATCAAACTGCCGGCGATTATTTCATATATAATGCCGATGATGTTGTTATAACTGAAACATTAAATAAAGAAATTAATAATAACAACGGCCCAAAGGTATTACCATTCACATTGGATGACCGACAAGGTGAAGGCGCCTGGGTTGCAGATAACCAAATACAAATTCAAATCAACCAAAACAAATTTACAATGACCATTAACGAATTAGCGCTACAAGGAAAACACAACCAGTACAACACGATGGCCGCAGGCATCAGTGGAAAATTACTTGGGTTGAACAACGAAAACATTCGCGAGAGTTTTTCGGATTTTACAACACTGGAACATCGTTTAGAATTTGTTGCTCAGGTACATGGCATCGAATTTATTAACGATTCAAAAGCTACCAATGTAAACAGCACATGGTATGCACTCGAAAGCCAAACTAAACCGGTAATCTGGATTGTTGGTGGTATCGACAAAGGCAACGATTATTCGCTTATTACTGATTTAGTAAAAAAGAAAGTGAAAGCTATTGTTTGTCTTGGAAAAGATAATACCCGCATACAACAGGCATTTAGCAAACTGGTAGATATTGTGGTAAATACTGAAAGCATGCGCGATTGTGTTGAAATGGCTTATCGCCTTGGCAACAATGGTGATGTTGTTTTATTATCACCTGCTTGTGCTTCATTTGATTTATTTGAAAATTTTGAAGACAGAGGTAATCAATTTAAAGCGCGCGTTCGCGAATTATAATATTCACAAAAAGGTAAGATGTCGAAACCGGTAACATTTTTATTAAGTAAAGTCAAAGGCGACCGTTATATATGGCTGGTTGTTTTTGTACTTTCAGTGGTTTCGCTGCTGGCTGTCTATAGCTCAACAGAAACACTGGCATATAAATCGGCCGGTGGAAATACAGAGTATTATTTAATCAAACACTTTATTATTATGGTGTTTGGTATTTTGTTGATGTATCTCAGTCACCTTATCCCATATAAATATTATAGTCGTATTGCGCAAATTTTGTTATGGTTGAGTGTTCCTGCGTTAATTTATACAATGACTATTGCTCCGGAAGTTAATGATGCTTCACGGTGGATTACACTTCCTGTAATTAATCTTACCTTCCAAACATCCGATTTGGCAAGGTTTGCATTGATTATGTATACGGCAAGGGTGTTGTCAAAAAAACAGGAAAAAATTGAATCTTTTAAAGAAGCGTTTATCCCGGTGATATTACCTATAGCTATTATTTGTGCATTGATATTACCGGAAAATTTATCTACAGCAAGCGTATTATTTTTTTCCTGTATTGTATTAATGTTTGTTGGAAGAGTAAAATTTAAATATATCATGCTCACGGTTGGAGCAGGTATTGTTTTATTGGGAATTATTATTGGATTATCCTATTTATTACCGGATGTTGGTCGTTTGGGGACATGGAATTCACGTGTGGAAAGTTTTATAAATGGAGGAACAGAAGATGATTCTTTTCAGACAGATCAGGCTAAAATCGCCATCGCTAAAGGGATGATTTTTGGTGTTGGCCCTGGAAATTCTACACAAAAAGATTTTCTCCCATACCCTTACGCGGATTTTATTTATGCAACAATTATTGAAGAGTATGGCATGATAGGAGGCATATTTATTATTTTTCTATATCTCGTATTTCTTTATCGATGTATAAAAATTGTGGCAAAAGCACCGAGTAGTTTTGGTGCATTACTTGCCGTTGGTTTAGGATTAGTTTTAACTATTCAGGCATTTGTAAATATGGGCGTTGCCGTGCATTTATTGCCGACAACCGGTTTAACATTGCCGTTGGTGAGCATGGGTGGAACTTCACTTTGGTTCACCAGTTTGAGTATTGGAATTATTTTGAGTGTGAGCAGAGAAATTGAAATGAAAGAAGAAGAGGAAATCAATCAGGCAGAAGGAATGGAAGAAATTGCTGAAAATGTAATGGAAGAGGATGAAATAGTATTAGAAGATATGGCAGTAGATGCAATATCAACAACAAATAAAAAAACAAAAGCCTAATGCAAAAGGCAATAAACATATTAATTAGTGGTGGTGGAACAGGAGGTCATATATTTCCTGCCATTGCTATTGCCAACGAAATTAAACGTCGTCGCCCCGATGCGAATATATTATTTGTGGGCGCTGAAAATAAAATGGAAATGGAAAAGGTGCCTAAAGCAGGTTACCGAATTGAAGGTTTATGGATTAGCGGATTTCATCGCGGATTAGATATGCGCAACCTGAGTTTCCCTTTTAAATTAATTGCCAGTTATTTTAAAGCAGGGTCGATAGTGAAATCATTTAGACCGGATGTAGCTATTGGTACAGGCGGGTTTGCGAGCGGACCATCACTTAACGCTGCAATGCGCAATGGTGTTCCGGCTATTATCCAAGAGCAAAATTCTTTTCCCGGAGTTACGAATAAAATTTTATCGCGAAAAGCAAAAACAGTTTGCGTTGCTTATGACGGCATGGATAAATTTTTCCCTAAAGAAAAAGTGGTAAAAACAGGAAATCCGGTACGACAAAATATCGTTTTATGTAATGTAAAACCTGAAAAAGCGAGAAAGGATTTTGACCTTGATTTAGACAGCAAAATTTTATTAATTGTCGGAGGTAGTCTCGGTTCACGAACATTGAATAATTGTTTAATGGGTGGATTAGATTATTTCAAGGAGCAAAAAATTCAGGTGATTTGGCAGACTGGTACATTAATGTTTGAAAGCTGTAAACAAGCAGCTAGAGGTTATGATAATGTAAAAGTGTTTGATTTTATTTCCAATATCGACCATGCTTATGCAGCTGCCGATGTAATTGTTTCAAGAGCCGGAGCTATTGCTATATCTGAATTGTGTTTGGTAGGCAAACCCGTTATTCTGGTGCCTTTTCCGGCTGCTGCTGAAGACCATCAGACAAAAAATGCAATGGCATTAGTGGAAGGAAATGCAGCCATACATATTAGCGATAAACATGCGCAGGAACAACTTATTCCCGCTGCATTACAATTGTTAAATGACGAAAATAAACGAACAACATTAAGTAATAATATAAAAGCTTTTGCTATTGAAGATGCAGCAGAGCGAATTGTTGATGAAGTATTTAAATTAATTCCGGGCGTAAATTAATATATGCAGTTAAATAACATTAAACGGGTATATTTTGTAGGTATTGGCGGCATCGGTATGAGCGCATTGGCAAGGTATTTTAAATATCTTGGCGCTGATGTTTCCGGTTATGATCGTACACGTACTGCTCTCACACAACAGTTAGAGCAGGAGGGAATGTTTATTCATTATGAGGACAGTGTGGCATTAATCGACAGACAAACTGATATCGTTATTTATACACCTGCAATTCCGAAACATCACCAGGAATTAAATTATTTTATCGACCATCAATATCCTTTGTATAAGCGTTCGGAAGTGTTGGGTATGATTAGCCGAGAACGCTTTACCATAGCGGTTTCCGGCTCGCATGGAAAAACTACGGTTTCGGGAATGATTACCTGGATTTTAAAAGATTCAGGATATGATTGCACCGCATTTTTAGGTGGTATTTGTACGAATTTTCATTCCAATTTTGTGATTGGCGATAATGATGTTTTGGTTGCTGAAGCAGATGAATATGATCGTTCATTTATGCGATTATTTCCAAACATTACGGTAGTAACTGCTGTTGACAGCGACCATTTAGAAATTTATGGCACTCAGGCAGAAGTGGAAAAAGCATTTATCGAATTTGGTAATAAAACGGAAGCAGGTGGATTAATGGTAGTAAAATCTACTTTACCAATTATTCCGCATTTACGTGAAAAAGTTTGGCGCTACAGTCTCAATGATACAACAGCAGATTTATATGCTAAACATTACGACATTACTTTAGATGGTAGTATTGTCACATTGAGTAATGGCATTCAGTTTACCTTACAATACCCCGGTATTCATAATATTGAAAATGCTGTAGCTGCCGTTTCTGTAGCGTTACAGCTCGGAATAGCCCCTGAAAAAATAAGCAGCGCATTAAACAATTTCAAAGGTATTTATCGCCGTTTTGAAAAAATTTACAGCGATACCAATACAGTTTATATCGATGATTATGCGCATCACCCGGAAGAAATAAAAATGTTTTTGAAAAGTGTCAGGGAGATTTATAAAGGCAAAAAAATCACGGCGATTTTTCAACCACATTTATTTACCAGAACACGAGACCTTGCCGATGGATTTGCAGCAAGTTTAGATTTAGCAGATGAAGTTATTTTATTGCCCATTTATCCGGCAAGAGAAGAACCAATTGAAGGCGTTACAGCAGATACCATTTTATCGCGTGTAAAAAATGCGAATAAACAAATTCTGAGTAAAGAAGCGTTATTGGAAAAAGTAAAAAATGCACACTTTGATGTCATTTGTACGATAGGAGCAGGCGACATCGATAAATTAGTTCAACCTATAGCCGAAATACTGAAATTGAAAGCATGAGCTGGAAGAAAAAAGTAGTCCGCATTTTTAGTCTAATCACCCTGGTGGCGTGCGTTACAGGCTTGGTATTATTGACCTCCTTTAACGCCAAAAAACAGGATGATGTGGTATGCAAAAATGTAGATATTTCGGTGGACCAGGAAAGTGGGATGTTCTTTTTGGATAATGAAGATGTAAAATCAATTTTGTTACATCAATTTGGTGATTCCGTAAAAGGTGATCAGTTGAAAAAAATTGATGTTGGTCGTATCGAAAAAGTACTGGAAAATGATCCTTACGTGCATGATGCTGAAACATGGTTAGATGCAAATGGTGATTTACATATCAAAATTGTACAGAAACAGCCGATTGCAAGGGTTATTAACAAGTATGGTGTGAATTATTATATTAATGAAAATGCTAATAAGATACCTATCAGCAGTAAATTTACAACTCGTGTACCTGTAGTTACAGGAAACATACAAGAAGGCACTTATAACTCGAACATGATTGAAACCCCGGTGCTCAAAAACGTGTTGACAATAACACGGTTCATCCACAACAACACATTCTGGAATGCCCAGATTGAACAAGTTTCCGTCGCTGATAATGGAAGCTTTGTGTTGATACCAAAATTGGGTGATCACAAAATTGAGTTCGGAGGGATTGACAACATGGAAGAAAAATTTCACAAACTGGAAATTTTTTATGCGGAAGGGTTGAGTTATACAGGCTGGGACAAATATGAAACAATTAAACTCGATTATAAAGGGCAAATTGTTTGTGAAAAAAAGATAAACTATGAGCAGGAATAACCGGATAATTACAGGCCTTGACATCGGCACAACAAAAATTTGTGCAATTGTTGGACAAATTACCGACAATGGTAAAATTGAAGTGCTTGGTATGGGAAAAGCCGATTCGTTTGGCGTTATGCGTGGCGTTGTTGCCAACATCGACAAAACAGTTGAGGCTATCAGAATTGCTGTTGCTGAGGCTGAGCAAAAAAGTGGCGTTACCATTCGCGAAGTATATGTGGGAATTGCCGGGCAACACATTAAAAGCTTACAACACCGTGATATCTTAACCCGCAACGATGCGGAGAACGAGATTTCAATGGAAGATATCGACCGTATGGTTGAAAATATGCATCGCTTGGTTTTACCTCCGGGTGACCGCATTATTCACGTATTACCTCAGGAATTTATTGTGGATGGCGAGTTGGGAATTAAAGACCCAATTGGTATGAGTGGTGTGCGTTTAGAAGCGAATTTCCATATTATCACCGGACAAATTTCTGCAGCAAAAAATATTTTTAAATGCGTTGAAAAAGCGGGTTTAAAAGTTACCGATTTAATTCTTGAACCATTGGCATCTTCAGCTTCCGTATTGAGCGAAGAAGAAAAAGAAGCCGGTGTTGCATTGGTGGATATTGGTGGTGGAACTACTGATATCGCAATTTTTCAAGATGGTATTATTCGCCACACTGCAGTTATCCCTTTAGGTGGAAATATCATTACCGAAGACATTAAAGAAGGTTGCATGATTATGAAAAATCAGGCAGAAATTCTAAAAGTGAAATTTGGATGTGCATTAGCTACCGAAACAGAAGACAACGAAATTATTTCTATCACCGGATTAAAAGGTCGTGAACCAAAAGAAATTAAAGTGGAAAATCTCGCACGTATTATTCAGGCGAGAATGGAAGAAATTTTGGAACACGTGTATTATGAAATCAAACTTTCAGGTTTCCATAAAAAATTGATTGGTGGTATTGTAGTAACCGGCGGTGGTGCGCAGTTAAAACATATTGTTCAATTAGTTTCGTATATCACCGGAATGGATGCCCGTGTGGGTTTTCCAACCGAACACCTTTCAAAATCTAAATCAGAAGACATTCGTCACCCAATGTATGCAACTGCCGTTGGTCTGATTTTAAAAGGAATGGAGGACAGAAATTTCAGAGAACAGGTAGTAATCGAACAACAAAACACTACTACTGAAGTTCCTGTGATGCAACAAGAACCGGTAACTGTTAACGAAATGCAACATAACAATAATGAAGATGCATTTGAAACAGCTAACGAAACACAAGAAGAACATAAACCGGAAAAAAATAAATCTGAAAAACCGGGTTGGCTTAAAAATATGTTGAGCTCAACTAAAAAATGGTTTGAAGAAGATGACGTTTCTGATTTTAAATAAAAACTGTCAATGACCGGACAGTCAATATAAACCAACTAAGTAAACCTAGTTTAAAAAGCGCTACAAACATTATGTATTTCGATATACCAAAAGAACAATCATCAATTATTAAAGTAATTGGTGTCGGTGGTGGCGGATCAAATGCCGTAAACCACATGTTCATGCAGGGCATTAAGGATGTGAACTTTGTAATTTGCAATACCGATCAACAGGCATTGGAAATGAGCCCGGTTCCGAATAAAATTCAATTAGGACCAAGCCTTACAAAAGGCCGTGGCGCAGGATCACACCCTAGTGTGGGTCAACAGGCTGCCATGGAAAGTATGCAGGAAATAAAATCACTGCTCGAAAAAAATACTGAAATGGTATTTATTACCGCAGGTATGGGCGGTGGAACAGGAACAGGTGGTGCTCCGGTTGTTGCTAAATTGGCAAAAGAAATGGGCATTTTAACCATCGGTATTGTTACCGTTCCATTTGGTTTTGAAGGTAAAAGAAGAAGAACACAGGCGCATGAAGGTTTAGAAACGTTAAAACATTTTGTAGATGCAATTTTGATTGTGTCGAATGATAAATTACGCGAAATGTTTGGTAACCTGGCGTGGAATGAAGCATTTGCTAAAGCAGATGATATTTTAACTACCGCAGCAAAAGGTATTGCCGAAATTATTACTGTTCCGGGTTATGTGAACGTGGATTTTGAAGATGTGAAAACTGTATTGCGTGATAGCGGACTTGCGATCATGGGTTCAGGAAGTGCTGAGGGTGAAAATCGTGCATTGGAAGCTGTTAGTGTTGCACTTGAATCTCCACTGTTAAATGATAATGATATTCGCGGCGCAAGAAATATTTTATTGAATATTTCTTCAGGATCAAAAGCAGTGTTGATGGATGAAATTGCATCGATTACCGACTATGTACAGGAAGCTGCTGGTAACGATTGCGATATTATTTGGGGTAATTGCACCGATGAAACATTAGGTGAAAAAATTATGGTAACGGTAATTGCAACTGGTTTCGAAACTATCGAACAACGCAATACCCGCATCAAAAAGAACACCTATAAAATTACGCATGTTGATACCAACGAAATTACTGCCATGAAACAAAATCCTGTTGCGCAAACAACAGCAGTGGTAGAAGAAGTAGCAACAAAAGAACCTGAACCAGAAATTAAACTGGTAAATAAAAATGAAGTAAAACTCGAAAAAAAAGAAGTGAAGAAAGAGGAAGATAATAATCCTCGTCAGTTCGCTTTTAATTTCGACATGTTTGCTCCGGTTGAAGATCATCGTGAAGAAAAAGTTGCTGAACCGGTAGCTCCAATTATCAATGAAGCTCCTTTGGCAGAAGTTATTGCTGAAGAAAAAGTAGAAGAAATAATTGCTGAAATTATTAATCCTGTTCAGGAAATTCAAAAAACGGTAATTGAAGAGGAAGTAATTGAAGAAACTCCTGTTTTTGAATTAAAAAAACAAATCGAAGAACCGATTGAAATCGTAGCTGAAGAAGAGGAGGAAATAATCACGTTTATAAAAAAGGAAGAAATACCTCCGGTAGATGAAGTTGAAGAGGTTCCTCCAATGGTTGTGCGCAATGAACCTAAATCGTTTATCACCAATGAAGATAAAATGGGTGTGGTAAACAATCAGGGCAACGACCGTATTAATCGTTTAAAAAGCATGAGCATGAAATTGAATAATAATAATCTCGAAGAGATAGAAAAAGTGCCTGCTTATATGCGTCGTAATATTGAATTGGAAGAAACACCGGATGCACGTGAAATTAATGTATCACAATATAATGTGGTAAATGGTGACAATGGTCCGGAGCTTAAAAAGAACAATTCATTTTTGCACGATAACGTAGATTAATTCGCCAATTAATATAATACAAAAGCGCTTCGAAAGAAGCGCTTTTTTTGTTTTAATTAGTTATTGAAATTCGATTTTTCGGTTAATATGTCAGGTTGCTCTAAAACCTGGCGGGTCTCGTTTTCCTCACCCCATAAATTCCGCAATCACAGGCCCGGCAACAACACTTTTTTCTTCTAATACAAAATGACCTGCATCATCATAACGCACTACTTTCGAGCCCGGAAATTGTTCTTGCATCCAAAGCAGATGTTTTTCTGTTATAAATTCGTCCTTCATACCCCAGATAATTAATACCGGTTTATCTTTTAGGATGGTTAATTTTTTGCCAATGCTTGCATAATAATCCTGGTCGCGCAACAACGATTTCGCAAATGCAATTGTCCCGTTGCGTTCACTCGCTTTGGAAAAAGGACGCAGAAAGTGTTGGTGAATTTCAGGCGTTAAACGTGAACGTTCCCCAAATGCTGCAGGTAAAATATATTTTGCTGAAAAATTTAAATATCGATATAACAATGGCATTAACGGGCTGCCTAAAATAACTTTCATTTTTTTATACTCCGGTTCATCCTGTATCGACCTGCACCAGGTATTTAATATTATTAAACGTTTAATTTTTTCCGGTATTTGCTCCGCGGCGGCTAATCCAATAATACCACCAAAATCGTGAACCAACATGGTAAATTGATTTAACTGCAAATGGGTAATCAGCTTGAGCAAACTCGCCGTATGATTTTGAACGGTATAATCGTACTTAGCAGGTTTTTCCGATAAGCCAAAACCAATATGGTCTAATGCAATGCATCTATATTTTTTCGATAAAAATTTAATCACATTCCTGAACTCAAAACTCCAGGATGGGGTTCCATGCACAAACAATATCACTTCTCCTTCACCCTCATCCACATAATGCATCGTTGTATCATTAACATTGAAATAATGATGTTTAAATGGGTATTCATTTGTATTTAGCCAATTCGTATTCATAAATGATATCTTTGAAATATTGTTTTTTTAATTGTATTTAGCGGAAATGTTTTCGCATCCATTAAATGATGCACAACCAAACCATCTATCATGACAAAAAATAATTTCGCCTCATCGGTGGGTTTGTCGTAACCGAGTTTTTTAAAATTACCGGCTAAAGTTTTAATAATAAATGATTTTGCATGGGCATATTCCGCATCCAAAAACTGCTGCACCTGTTCCTGCATTTTAATAGCGTGAAACAACTTCCAGAAATTTTTGTTGGCGGTCACTTGTGCGAAAGTTGCTTCCACATGTAATTCCAAGGCTTTTTTCGGACTGTGCGTTCCGGCATATACAGCCATACTTTCCTGCACACCGGCAAAACCTTGCTCCATAATTGCTAATAATAATGCCTCTTTGGAGTCGAAATAATTATACATCAACCCCTGCGCAACTCCCGCCTCGCGGGCAATCAACGCTATGGAAGTTTGTCCGTAACCCTTGCCGGCAAACAACTGCAGGGCCGTTTCCATGATATGTTCTTTCTGATTTGTTTTCATTATGAATGAACGTTCATTCACAAAGGTAGAAACACCGGATTAATCCACCAAATTTTTCTTTAAAATAATAAATGTGTAAAGCTATTGGACTTAGTGGATATTGCGTTTTACCGCTTTTACAAAATCTGTAATGATATACGCGACCAGTTTTCCGGTTTTGTTGTCCATCTGTTTGTGTGCCAATACCGGCGCTCCTTCCGCAATATGTAAATAACAAACAGCTAATTCCGAACCACAGTGATACACGTATTTGCGCACATCAATAGGTAACATGCCACTTGGAGTTCGGGCACTTACTGGTACATTTTGTATGGAATCTAAATCAATTTCAACCCCGCATGCAGCACCTTTACAAAAATGAATGCAATTGTTTAGTGCCAGCTGATAACTGATATGTTCGCGTACAAAAATATCATCATACGTTTCAAAATGTAATTGCTCTTTATGTTGCTCAAATAGTTCAAGTGCGGAATAAATATTATACGATTCATGTAATCCAAATACCGCATACTTCTTTAAATACCCTTCGCTATATGCATATAAAAATCCATTACCGCTATGTCTGCCCAACATCGGACGCATATCACTATGTGGGTCGCAATTAATTACATGAATGCCATTTAACTCAGCGCCTGTATTTATTCCTTTAATAATAGGATACGCATTATTATGTCCACCACCAACAACAATTGGAATTTTACCTGCTGCTGCAATTATGGTTATTACTTCACTCACCCGTTCATCCACTTGCGCAACTAATAAACGCGCTTTTTCAATATCTGTTTCTAGCTTATAATTCAGCGTATTGGCTTCTGCCATTAAATCTTCTAATTCAATATGCCCTAGCACGAGTATTTCTTCACCATGACAAAACTGATTACTCTGCATATTCAGCAAAAAATCTAAACTCGGCTTCCATGCTGCGTAAGCGCCACCGCGACCGTGATTTGCGCGAACACCGATATCTTCCGGAATACCCAGCACTACAAACTTGGCTGTATCCTCTTTTAAATAAGTTTGCCATGATGTGTTTTGTGGAATAGTATGAATAGTTTCACCCAATTTTGTCTCACCCGAGCGATGTTTCGTGCGTGCAATAATTGTCTCCCGTGAATAAATATTTATTTTCGGCATATTACAAATGTAATTAAATCTTCAGCAAAAAACAGGACTGCAATAAAATCAAAAAAGCCCCGTCTCACAACAGGGCTTTTAATAATATGTTATACATAATAATTATAAATGTATCACTTCACCATACGCAGCAGCAGCAGCTTCCATAATGGCTTCGCTCATAGTTGGATGCGGGTGAATAGCTTTGATTATTTCGTGACCGGTAGTTTCTAATTTACGTGCAACAACTACTTCCGCAATCATTTCCGTAACGTTGGCACCAATCATATGCGCACCTAAAAACTCACCGTATTTAGCATCAAAAATTACTTTAATAAATCCTTCTGCATTACCACCGGCTTTTGCTTTACCACTTGCAGTGAAAGGGAATTTACCAATTTTTAATTCGTAACCCGCAGCTTTTGCAGCAGCTTCTGTCATACCAACACTCGCAATTTCAGGAGAGCAATAAGTACATCCCGGAATATTACCGTAATCAATTCCTTCCGGATGATGACCCGCAATAGCTTCAACACAAGTAATACCTTCAGCACTTGCCACGTGTGCTAATGCCGGACCCGGAGTTACATCACCAATAGCATAATAGCCATCCACATTTGTTTTATAATATTTATCTACTACAATTTTGCCTTTATCAGTTTTAATACCAACTGTTTCCAATCCGATATTTTCAATATTCGCAACAACACCTGCAGCACTTAACACGATATCACATTCTAAAATCTCTTCACCTTTTGCAGTTTTCACTTTCACTTTACAACCTTCGCCCGAAGTATCCACCGATTCAACAGCACTCGATGTCATAATAGTGATACCTTGTTTTTTGAAATTACGCGCTAATTCTTTTGATACCTCTTCATCTTCAACAGGAACTAATCTATCCATAAATTCAACAATTGTAACTTGAGTGCCAATTGAATTATAGAAATACGCAAACTCAACACCAATTGCACCTGCTCCAACAACAACTAATTTTTTAGGTTGAGTAGCCAATGACATTGCTTCGCGATAACCAATTATTTTTTTACCATCCTGTTTCATAGTAGGTAAATCTTTACTGCGCGCACCCGTAGCAATAATGATATGTTTTGCCGACACCATTTTTTTAGCACCGGTAGCATCTGTCACTTCAACAGCTTTTCCCGGTTTCACTACACCATTTCCTTCAATAATGTCGATTTTATTTTTTTTCATCAAAAACTGCACACCTTTACTCATGCCACCGGCAACGTCGCGACTGCGTTTTACCATGCCCGCAAAATCCGCTTTGGCATCAGAAACCGTAATTCCGTAGTCGGCTGCGTGTTTCATATATTCAAACACCTGAGCACTTTTTAACAATGCTTTGGTAGGTATACAACCCCAGTTCAAACAAATACCACCCAGTTCAGCGCGCTCCACAATGGCAGTCTTTAAACCCAACTGAGAAGCCCTGATAGCAGTCACATAACCGCCGGGTCCGCTTCCCAACACAATTACATCATAATTCATAATTCCAATTTTTAAGTTTTGCAGGCGCAAAGATACGGCAAAGGGGTGGGGGAGACAAATAAATACACCCGTTTCAAAGCCATGCAAATGTTGTTTTGGGCGTTGGCCGGGCTATACGCTGCAACTCCTCGTCCGCCGAAAAGGCGGCCTGCGGGGTTTCCGCTACTATCCCTAACGCAATTCGGAGCCAGCATTGAAATTAATCCTACAAATGAACCATTGAAATCAATATTCGACTCTTGACTCGTCCGCCGCCAATAAGGCTCAAAAAAAATCCGTCCCCAATCCGTTCAACCAGTGTTCCTTTTCAAACGCCGTTATCCTTTGGCCCTATCCACTGCAGTATGCCATTTAAAATACAATTCATCCGCTTCCACTAATTTCATTTTAGGTTTAAATCGTGTAGACGTAAGCGGCTGTGTAGACAAATCTTCCATCGAAAATAACCCCGCTCCAATACCCGCTATACTCGCTGCACCTAATGCTGTCGATTCTAAATATTCAGGGCGCACTACCTGCGTTTGTAATATATCACTTTGAAATTGCATCAGCCAATTGTTAGCAGTTGCACCACCATCAACTTGTAAAGTTTTTAAAATAATACCTGCATCTTTATTCATTGCCTGCAACACATCCCGTGTTTGATAAGCAATCGATTCCAATGCTGCGCGAATAATATGTGCTCTGCCTGTGCCGCGTGTTAATCCCGAAATAGTTCCCTTTGCATACATATCCCAATGCGGAGCACCAAGTCCGGTAAATGCAGGGACAAAATACACATCACCATTATCATGTAATGATGCAGCAATATATTCCGATTCATCGCTGCTGGAAATTATTTGTAAACTATCTCTCAGCCATTGCACAACTGCACCACCAATAAATACACTGCCCTCTAATGCATAACTGATATTACCATTTATTCCCCAGGCAATTGTAGTTAATAATTTTTGTTGTGAAATAACCATTTTATTGCCTGTTTGCATCAACATAAAACAGCCAGTCCCATATGTATTTTTTGCAGTGCCCGGTTCAAAACATCGCTGTCCGAATAAGGCAGCCTGCTGATCACCCGCCACACCTAAAATCGGAATTTCTTTACCGCCAATATTGGCAAAACCATATTGGTCGATGGAATTTTTTACTTCAGGTAAAATGTTGGCCGGTATATTTAAAGTTTGTAATAAATGTGTATCCCAAGTAATACTTTTAATATTAAACAACATGGTTCTGGATGCATTACTAACATCAGTGGCGTGTACATTACCATTAGTTAATTTCCATATCAGCCAACAATCAATAGTGCCGCATAATAATTTATTTTCTGCAGCTAATTGTCTTGCTTGCGGAATAGTATCTAAAATCCATTTAATTTTTGTACCCGAAAAATAAGCATCAATCACCAGTCCGGTATTATCGCGAATATAATTTTCTAATTTACCAGCTTTTAAATCCTCACAAATACCGGCAGTTCTTCTATCTTGCCAAACAATGGCGTTATAAATAGGTTTGCCCGTAGTTTTATCCCACACTACCACCGTCTCCCGCTGATTGGTAATACCAATTCCTGCAATATCATCCAACGAAACATGCGCAATATCCAATACTTCACGAAGTGTTTCCAATTGTGTTTCCCAAATTACTTCAGCATCATGTTCCACCCATCCCGGCTGCGGAAAAATTTGAGGAAATTCCTTCTGCGCACGCGCAACCTCAACTAAATGTTCATCAAACAAAATAGTCCGCGAACTCGTTGTGCCCTGATCAATTGCAATGAGATATTTCATAAGCCTGGGTTAATTAGCAAATTAGCT
>DAORKJ010000009.1:16114-18871 GCA_035439505.1 Chitinophagales bacterium | reverse complement strand
CGGTCTCCGAATTTTAATTTATTCTTTTTTGCCATAGGCAAAAAATAGTATATGTAAAATCGAAGCCAAATATTTTTTCCAACTTGAAAACCAACATTAGCTAATTTGCTAATCAGCTAATTTGCTAATTCTCACCTCCGGTGATCACATTAACTGCACTTGAATTTTCACCGGTTGATGATCTGAATATTCAAACTTGGTATCAATAGTATTAATTTTCAGCAATTTAATATTTGGTGAAATCAAAAAGAAATCAATTACTGTTCTGAATGTATTTTCATCCAGAGGAGTTTCTAAATGGCGATTTGTTGGCACATCGGGATCGTAAGCCCAGAGCCAGTTTTCAGGTGTGTAATCGAAACTCATGGAAGGTGGCATAAAACCATCATATCCTGATTTGGGAATAAATTTATCATGCTGGAAATTTGGTGGACATTGATTCCAGTCGCCACCTGCTATTACATAATTACCTTTTTTATATTCTGCTTCAACAAATGATTTAAGCGCATTCATTTCTCCACCTTTTATTTCACCGGTTTCATCATAAGCTGAGTTGTGGGTATTGATTACAATTAATTCTTTACCATTTGACAACGGGTAACGTTGTGTTAAATAACAACGGTCCAAAAAGAATATTCTGGTTGGCCAAGGAAATTTGCCCGGATATTGAACGCGTTCAGAAACAGTTGGTGTAAAACGCGAAAATGTTGCCACACCACCAAATACTTTTCCCATAGGATTAGTATATGGAACCGGAACAAATTTTACATCATAGTTGACAGCAAAACTAGAAGAATATCCTTGTAATACATGATTAATTTCTCTCACCATATCCACTTCATAACTTCTGCGTGAATTGCGGTCAATTTCCTGAATTAAATAAAAATCTGCATCACTATTATCGCTCATAATTTTTTGCACGCCGGCAAAATCTTTATCCCAAATTTCCTGTGGTGCACGAACGGTTTTTCCCCCATCGTAAAAAAAGTCCATTTCCTTTCCCAAACCACCATAACCGATATTCCAGCTAATGAGGGTAACAACACTATCAATTTGTTTGGAATCGGAAGCTTTGCCTTTTATTTCTGCAGCTTCAACAGCACCCGGGTCACGTTTGTAGTCGGTAATAGTGCCATAAATGATTACACCGGCTAAATATAATACCACAACCAGCACCAGCCAGCCAATTATTTTGAGAAAGGGTTTCAGTTTTTTCATATCTGTATTTGCTGTGAAGATAATACCTGTAAATAAATTTATATATTTATCACATAATTTAATATTGATGCAACATACTACTTACCATAAACAAAATAAAAAAGGCCAGGAAATTTTCGCCCAAAGCTGGACCGGTGAAAAGGAGCCAATTGCTGTGATATGCCATATTCACGGCCAAAGCGACCACAGCTCAAGATTTGAGCACGTAGCGGCCTTTTTTGTGGCGCATCAGGTAGACTTTTTTGCTGCCGATTTGATTGGTCACGGGAAGTCAGGTGGTGCCAGAGGACATGTCAATCACTTTGATGAATATCTGGAAACAGTAGATATGTTATACGATGAGGTAGTTACAAAATACCCCGGAAAACCGATTTTCATTTATGGCCATAGTATGGGTGGTAATGTGGTAATCAACCATGCATTACAAAACACAAAACCGGTGACAGGATATATTGCTACATCGCCATGGATACGATTAGCATTCGACCCACCGGCATGGAAAGTAGCCTTGGGCAAAACAGTGAAGTCAATATTCCCTGCTTTGTTACAACCGACAGGTTTAAATCCTGCACTAATTTCCCACGACAAAGAAGTAGTAGAAAAATATAAAAATGATAAACTGGTGCATGGTAAAATTTCAGCGGCAGGATTTTTCGAAATTTTTACAAAAGGAAAATCAATATTGGAAAGATCATCTGAATTGCATTATCCTATGTTTATTGCACATGGCACTGAGGACCAACTGACTGATCATACTGCAAGTAAAGCATTTGCCCAAATGCGCAGCGATTTAATTGAGTATAAAGAATTTCCTGGTTTATTTCATGAAATGCATAATGAACCTGAAAAGGAACAATTATTTAATGCTATTTTACACTTCATTCACCAAAAAATTCAATAAGATGAGCACACAAACGCTGGGTTATTTAAAAACACTACAAATCATGTTTATGGGATTATTTACCGGGCCCATACTTTTTTTGGGAGTGTGTTTTATGTTACAAGCAGGTAATCAACCGGTTGAGCAAGAAATGAGCAGTCCATTATTTTTTATCGCAATTGGATTTGCAACCATTGGTATAATTGGTTCAAGAGCTATGTATGCATCACGTATAAGCAAGTTGCAAGCACTTGAAAGTACACAACAAAAATTAGATGGCTGGAGAACTACATTTATTATCAGAATGGCCATGATTGAGGGGCCAACTTTATTATGTGTTGTGGGATTGTTAATTGAAGAACAACGTGTGTTTTTATTTTTAGCCTTGGTATTATTATTTTTTCAGGCGCTCAATTTCCCAACAAAATCAAAAATCCAATCCGACCTCAATTTAAGTGAAACTGAAACGAAGGAATTATAACATTAAATTAAAAAGGAGAGACACCATATTTCAATAATTCCATTTAATTATTTCAACAAATCATTAAATCCACAACAACAAAAATCACCCAATCCAATTTCAATATTGCTCTCCCAACAGCTATTGAGACTGTTTTAATTTTGCTTCTCCCGATAGCTATCGGGATTGCTCAATCTTG
>DAORKJ010000009.1:8620-16014 GCA_035439505.1 Chitinophagales bacterium | reverse complement strand
TCAATCTTGATTCAATCCTGTTCAATCCCTACCCCTTCACCCTATTCAACCCCATCGCTTTCACCATCCAATTCGGTAAAGCCTCATTCGGGTCGCGTTTTTTGAGATTTAAATACCAGCCGAATTTTTTCAAGATAGGCACTTTATGCGTTTCTACAAATTCAATTAATGCTCCATCAGGATCTTCGATATAACTAAAATGTCCTGCCGCTTCACCCATGTCGAAATGGTTGCCGCTATCTACAGTAAACGGATATCCTTTTGATTCACACAAAGATTTCATTTTATCCATGCCCTGAATGTCGAAGCATAAATGAATAAATCCTAAATCACCCCAATAACGATTGGCAAATATTTTATTTGGTGTGCGGTCGTAGACTTTTACCAATTCAATTTCTCCGTTGCCTAATAATTTACTAAAAGGACCACGACGTGATTCAGATTGTGCTAATAATACTCTACGAGATTTATTATTTCCTCCTGTTAATACCGCAGTGTCGCTAAATATTTCTTCTTTATCGTAAATAACCTTATCGAAACCTAATATGTCGCTATAAAACGCAATTGATTTTTCCATATCAGTTACACCAATCACCGCACCATAACTACCACCTGTAGTGAAATTTGTTTTGCCAAACCAATCCTCAGCTTTTACAATTTCAAATACATTGCCATACAAGTCGCGTAAATAAAAGTGATCATCGCCATTTGGATTTTTACTGATATCGCCTAAAATATTTACATTTTGTTTTTTGAGAAATTCGTAAGTGGCTTTAACGTCGCGACTTTTCATCTTACACGCATAAATGCCCAAATCGCCATATTGAATTTCGAAAGTCGCTGCTTCTGGTTTGCGTGAAGTGTATTGCCAAATTTCAAATCCACCACCACCGTTCATATTTACAGCTAATATCGCGTGACGCTTATGTGGTTTACCTCCTGTGTATGGTAACATTAAATTTGCTTCTGCAGCCTCTTCAAAAATCTTTACATCCATTCCGAATTTTTCTCGGTACCATCTCCATGCTTCGTGAACAAACGGATTACCTATTCCTACCTGCTGAATGCCACTAATAATTGGTTTCATTTTGCTTTATACAATTTATTTTAATAATTTATTTGGTTGCCACTTTGGCGATTAAGTGATAATACAATGAGGGAATAAATCTTCTGAAATGCGCCATCAAAATTTCTTTACGGCCAATTAATACTTCTTTTTTATTTCGGCGAACCGCACTTAATATTTTCCGTACACAATCTTCAACCGGCATGCCATTAGCCTGGCCTTTGTCCATCAATCCTTGTGCTTTTCCATCGCCTTGCACAGCGTGTAACGATATATTGGTATGTACATATCCCGGCATAATAATATGAATATTAACCGGTGATTTTCTAATTTTTAATTCTGCACGTAAAGCATCAAAATAACCAATAATGGCATGTTTACTTGCACAATAAGTTGAACGATTTGGAACACCAATTTTACCTGTGATACTGCTCATGAGAATAATATTGCCAAATTTGTTTTTTTCCATTTGTGGTAAAACAGCTTTGGTTAAAGTGACAGCACTGGTGAAATTAATTTGCATAATCCGTTGCTCCACTTCTTCACTGGTTTCTAAAACGCCGGAGCGCTGACTAATTCCTCCGTTATTTACCAGCATATCTATTTTGCCGAAGAAGCTTAGTGCTTTATTGGCAGCATCGTTTAAGGTATGGTTAAGCGATAAATCAACAGGTAATATTTCAACCTTGTTGGTGAATTGCAGACAGTATTGTTTCACCCTTTCCAATTCTTCAATTCGGCGGGCTGATAAAATGAGATATGCTTTTTCTTTTGCGAGTTGTTTCGCCAGTTCTTCGCCTATGCCTGACGAAGCTCCGGTTATCCAAATAACTTTTTCTGCAAACATGGGTGCAAAGATACCCAAAGAATTGTTTGAGTTAAGGTTTACTCATCTTTTGGGTGCCTGATGAGACTATGGTAAGTGGATTTAATCCTGTCGGGAGAGCAGGCTCCCGAGATAAACATAAACATGGCAATGCTGTTAGCGAAATTTACCTGAAGCCAGTTATTGTGTTCGTAT
Source organism: Chitinophagales bacterium (assembly GCA_035439505.1). GTDB lineage: Bacteria > Bacteroidota > Bacteroidia > Chitinophagales > BACL12 > UBA7236. Next base: position 13,927 of record DAORKJ010000009.1, on the reverse strand, counting down.
TTGCGGGATGATACCACGGCATAAGCAGGTATTACAGCAAAGCGGTATTGCTTACGAATACTGCACACCAGATCGTAATCCTCCATAATGGTAAATTTTTCGTTGAAACCTCCCAAACTGTTGAAAATAGTGCGTTTTATGAACAGGGTTTGATCGCCACCTCTACAAATTAATCCGCCAAACCTGTTAAAAAAGGCATTCACCCTAAGCATGAACTTATCAGAATCGAATTTATACCTGAAACAGCCGGCATCGGCACCTTTTTTTAATTGATTTTCAATTTCTTTAAAAAATGTAATCGGTGGTAAACAATCGGCATGGACGAAATATAAAATTTCTCCTTTAGCTCTGGCTGCTGCAAAGTTCATTTGTCCGGCGCGGCCTTTTTTAGGTGACTCATAAGTCCTAACCCCTAAACCTGCCGCAACGCTTACGGTTCGGTCACTGCTTCCACCATCACAAACAATTATTTCATACGATTCACCCTCGCCGGCTAATTGCACATGACTGATGAGGCGATGAATAAATCGCTCTTCGTTTAAGGTCGGTATGATGATAGAATAACGCATGCTTATAAATGCTTTACCATGATATAGTCAGCCTGAATGTCGTTCCCCAATTTAAATGTTGTTGTACCAATCTTGTTATAGCCCAATTTTTCATAAATGGTAATGGAAGTTAAGTTTTTTTGCCAAACCGACAACCACATAACCTCACAACCACATTCTATTGCATATTTTTCAGCTTCTGACATCAATTTTGCCCCCAATTTATGGCCCTGAAAATGTTTATCTACATAAAACCGGGACACTTCCATTGCTTTTACGTTGGGTATATACGCATTACCTATGAGGTTTAGTTTTATGTAACCAATTAATTCCTGATTTGTTTCAGCGACAAAAAACAAGGTGTTTTTATCCTGTAATTCAACCTGTAATACATTGATATTGAAATACTTAGAAATATAATCGGCCATATCCTCAGGGGTGTTGTCATTATGATAGGTATCAAAAAATGTTTTTGCCCCCAATTCAGCTAAGGTTTTGGCATCGTCCAGGTTTGCTTTTCTGATTATTACTTCCATCTCAAATAAATTCGCCTCCAATTTTACCAATTGATAGACGAAAATTAGGCATTTGTCGAAAAAAGATGTTAAAATTTGTCACCCACCTGTAACTTTAGGCATAGTTCATGCGTCAAAGCGTTAATAATGGTTAATAACCTAACTAATTAACTTAAACTGTTTTAATTTCACAGTGCAGCAATGCACCTTTGTAAAACCCGGATTATGAAAAAGCTGATAACCTTAACCCTTGTGCTATTAACCGGAATTTCGGTAACGTTTGCCTGCGCTGGACCAGAAGGTGAAGACCTTATTAGAAAAGCAGCAACAATAGTTGACGAAACTGCCCAGCAACAATATTGCAAACCGGAAGGTAAAAAGGAGATTTCCTATGCTTCAGTTATGCCGGCTGCAGATGAAAAAAATGTGGTTATCACATTTACAATCGACGAACAGAATAAAATTCATATAGTGGAAGTGCAGGGTGGTTATGCCTATATTAATCACTATATCAAAACTTCATTAGAAGGGAAAGAAATAAAAACCGAAAATGCCATTCCCGGAATAAACTATATAATGACAGTTAAATTGCCAACTTCAGTTTAAGCGCAATTCAATAATATGTTAAAACCTCCGATAATCGGGGGTTTTTTGTTTTCCGGATATTGTGGATTCCCTTTTAGTGCAAAGCTTGGCTGCGTTTACAAAGATGTTTTACGTATCAACCATGATGAAATGCTAACTGTGTAACTTTAAGGCTCATAACTTTTGCCTACATTTGTTTCTTAAACATTAATCAGGCATACGGTTAGTTACAATGGGAACAATTCATATTGAGCCGGTGTTACTGGTTTTTTACCAATCAGTTTTATTATAGCAATTTTATGATTCGAAATGTTTTTACTTTTATTTTAGCATTTACTGCTTTTACACTTCAAGCACAACAACTACAGTGGAATTCTTCCCGAATTTTATTGGAAATAGAAAAATTAAATTCAACAGCAAGTGTATTATATATAGCAGCACACCCTGATGATGAAAATACGCGTTTAATAACTTACCTGGCTAATGAAAAACGTGTGCGCACCGGATACTTATCACTTACACGTGGCGATGGTGGTCAAAATCTGATTGGTGAAGAGCAAGGCGCTTATTTAGGCATAATTCGTACACAGGAATTATTGGCAGCTCGTCGTTTAGATGGAGGCGAACAATTTTTTACTCGCGCTGTAGATTTTGGTTACAGCAAAACGGCTGCAGAAACATTTACTAAATGGCCAAAGGATACCATATTATCCGACATGGTTTGGGTAATTCGTAATTTTAAACCGGATATTATTATTACCCGATTTCCTGCAGATGAAAGAGCCGGTCATGGTCACCACACAGCAAGTGCAATGTTAGCTGAAGAAGCTTTTGCCGCAGCTGCTGACCCAACTAAATTTCCTGAACAATTACAATATGTAAGTGTATGGCAAGCACAACGTTTATTTTGGAATAACTCAACCTGGTGGGATAAAGATTTACCCAATAAAATTGCCAATGGTGCACCTGAATTAGCTGTTTTTGATGTGGGAGGATATAATACTTTGTTAGGAAAAAGTTATGGAGAAATTGCAGCAGAAAGTCGCACCAATCATAAAAGTCAGGGATTTGGCAGCACACCAACCCGCGGCGAACAAAAAGAATACCTTGAATTAAAAAAAGGAACTGCCATTCAAAATAGCGATATTTTTTCAGGCATACAATTAGGTTGGGAGCGCTATCGTCAAGGGGCAGATATTCAGAATACGATAAATAATATTATCAGCAACTACGATATTTTACATCCTGAAAAATCAGTAGATGCATTACTTAAAGTTTACGGGCAATTAAAATTAATTCCTGAAGATCAACTCATTCAATATAAAAAACAACAAGTCCAAAAAATAATTGTTGCCTGTTTAGGATTATGGCTAGAGCCGGTTGCAGAAAAAGATATGGTTGCGAATGGCGATAATTTAAATATTGTTAGTACTTCGTTGAAGCGTGTTGATTATCCATTGTCATTGGAATCAATAACTGTTTTAGGTGTTGAATATAAATCAGGTGAAATTTTGCCTGCAGGAATAAATCAAATCGATTCATTTAAAATAGTTGTACCTGAAGGTATTTCTTCATCACCGTATTGGTTAAATGGTGCTTATGATGGCGTATTTAATGTAGAGGACAGAAAATTAATAGGCAAAGCAGAAAATGACCCGGCAATTATTTTCACGTATAATATAAAAGTCAGCACCGAAGTTTTTGCGATTAACAGGGGAGTAGTTTATAAAGAAACGGATGCGGTTAAAGGCGAAATATATACGCCATTAGCAGTAGTTCCAAGGGCAATAGTGCACGCAGATAGTTATAATTTAATTTATACTGATAGTTTGAGCAAAAGTTTTCCATTATTAATTAAATCATATGCAGCAGATACTATTGCAGGTAATGTGCGTTTATTTGGGAATAGGGCAAATATTAGTGCTAAACCCTATACATTAAATAAAAATGGAGAATCTTCCACGCTCAATTTCACTATCACTCCGCCAAAACAAAATGGCACAAAAGAAATTGGATTAAATATTTCGGGAAATAATGAAAACGAAACATTAGGAGAAAGCGCAAAAAAAATCCGAGTTATAAGTTACGACCATATCCCTCGTCAGGTTGTGGTGGAAGATGCTAAATTGCATGTGGTGAAATTTGATGCAATGCCTTCTACTAAAAAAGTACTTTACATTGATGGTGCCGGCGACTTGGTGGATGAAAGTCTCAAACAAATTGGTGTAAATATTACAACTATTAAACCTGAAGATATGAATGCCGCCTTGCTGCAACAATACGATGTGGCTATAATTGGCGTGCGCGCATTTAATACCTCAAAAGTATTAGCTGATAATAATGCACAATTGTTAGAATTTGTAAATGCAGGTGGTACTTTAATTGCACAATATTCTACCAATTGGGATATGTATCTGGAAAAAATAGGGCCATATAATTTTAAAATTACCCGAACCAGAGTTACCGATGAAAATTCACCTGTTGAATTTTTATTACCTGAACATAAAGTACTTAATACTCCGAATAAAATTACACAAGACGATTTTACAGGATGGGTGCAGGAACGAGGAATATATTTTGCAGGAGAATTAGGGCCTGAATACGTGGCTCCTTTGGCATTTACTGACCCCAATGAACAACCTCAAAACGGCAGTTTAATTATTGCTCAATATGGTAAAGGAACATTCATGTATACCGGACTTGCATTTTTTAGAGAACTTCCTGCAGGTGTTGCAGGCGCGTATAGATTAATGTTGAATATGATTGAATACAAACCTTAATTATTATTTACATGCCTGAAAATAAACCGTCAAATTATTGGACAAACTGGTATGTAATTGTTGCAGTACTCTTGTTGCTGGAGATTATTATTTTCATAGCATTAACCCATAAATACGCATGAGTACTATCGATTGGTTGGTAATGTTTGGCAGTTTATTGGGGATTGCCATGTTTGGCATTTACAAAACCAGGAGCGTACACACCGCACAAAGTTATTTACAGGGTGATAATGAAAAAAAGTGGTGGGAAATCGGACTAAGCGTAATGGCTACTCAGGCCAGTGCTATCACTTTTTTATCGGTGCCGGGTCAGGCTTACGATGATGGCTTGCGTTTTATTCAGTTTTATTTTGGTTTGCCTTTGGCGATGATAGTAATTGCTGTGTTTTTTATTCCTATGTACTACAAATTAAAAGTGTACACAGCATATGAATTTTTAGAACAACGATTTGATGTAAAAACAAGAACATTTACAGCATTATTATTTTTAATTCAACGTGCATTTTCTACGGGTATAACTATTTATGCGCCTTCAATAATTTTATCGCAATTATTGGGTTGGGATTTAAATACGACTGTAATATTTATTGGAGGAATTGTAACCTTATACATTTTATCAGGAGGGACTAAGGCTGTTGCCGTGACGCACAAGCAACAAATGTTTGTGATTTATGTTGGTATGTTTACCGCTTTTGGTTGCCTTATTTATTACCTCAGTGAATATGTATCTTTTAACGAATCACTGAATGTTGCCGGCGCTTTGGGGAAAATGAATATCGTTACAACCGGAGCTGAATCCGGCAGTTTTGACTGGAGCGACCGATATAATATTATTTCAGGATTAATTGGGGGACTGTTTTTGCAGTTGAGTTATTTTGG
>DAORKJ010000009.1:5384-8520 GCA_035439505.1 Chitinophagales bacterium | reverse complement strand
TCACTGGAAACAGCCTACAATGCAGCCACTGCCAATCAAACAAAATTAAACCGGGAACTGGCTGAACAAAAAATAACTGCAACCCCACAGCAAACTGAATTGTTACAGAATTCGCAAAAGCAGGTAAATGGGTTACGGACAGAAATTAATTCGGTAATTAAAAAAGCAAATCCCGATATTGACGACGACCACGATTATATTTTCATGCATTTTGTTATGAATTATCTCCCAATTGGATTGGTTGGATTATTATTTGCAGTAATATTTTCTGCCAGTATGAGTTCAACATCATCAGCATTAAACGGATTGGCCACAACTTTTTCTGTAGATATTTATAAACGTTTTATCAATAAAAAAGCCAGTGAGCAGCAACATTTAAACGCAAGTAAAGTGCTAACTGTTTTATTTGGCGCTATGGCAATAGGTTTTGCACTTATTTGTTCAATGTTTGACAACCTGATTGAAGCTGTAAATATTTTAGGCAGTTTATTTTACGGAACTATTTTAGGTATTTTTTTAACGGCATTTTTATTGAAACGGGTAAAAGGGAATGCTGTTTTTATTGCCGCTTTATTATCAGAGGCTGTAATATTGTATTTGGATTTTAGTGTGCGTTATAATTGGGATACACCTCAATTAGCGATTGGGTATTTATGGTATAATGTTATCGGATGTCTTTTGGTAATGTTGATAGCTTCAGTTTTAAGTTTGGGAAACAAAAGGCCAACTACGGCAATGTGAAATAAAAAAACGACACACTAGGTATGTCGTTTTTCGAATAACTTCTATTTTTTGTTAATTTATTGCTGCATAAACCACCGCTGCAACTATACTTGCTATGGTAGTATAACCTGCGTCATAAAAAATGAGATTCGGTTTGCGCATGGTGTATAAATAATGCACATAGGTTGTTAAGCCGGAAAAAATTAATCCTACGACAAGGCCTAATTGCGCTGCATCGCTTATGGATGTTTCTGCCGACATAAATCCACCCATAAATGCCACAATAATAATTTCCACTACCAGGGTAAGGCCATAAACAGCCTTGTTGAAGTTGGTTTTAATTTGTTCTGACGTAAGTCCGGCGGCTTCCATCCATCCTTTACCTAGTATGCCATACCAGGCAGCGCCGATTACATAATACGCCGCGCCCCCTGCGAGGGCTGCCAGCCAGTTAAGGTTGTCGAGTAAGTTGCTGATCATAAGTAATTGGTTTAAAGATAAATATACTGGTTTTCCAATAGAACTGGCTATTTTTTACACACTTTAACATGCCGAAAAGCCCGTTTAACTCATGGTTTTGCTGGTTTTTCACTTTCGTATTGGGAACTATTAACAGGGTATTTTGCTTAATTTTACAACATGCAGCAGTATCTCGATTTACTACAAAAAATTCTTGATGAAGGCCATCAAAAATCTGATAGAACCGGCACAGGCACTATTAGTTTGTTTGGTTATCAAATGCGCTTCAACCTCCAGGATGGTTTTCCATTGCTAACAACAAAAAAATTACATACCCGAAGCATCATTCACGAATTATTGTGGTTTTTACAGGGAGATACCAATATTCGTTATCTCAAACAACATGAAGTGCGTATTTGGGACGAATGGGCTGATGAAGATGGTAATTTAGGTCCGGTATATGGTCACCAATGGAGAAGTTGGCCAACTGCTGATGGCAGAACAATCGACCAAATCACCAATTTGATTAACCAGATTAAAAAAAATCCGGATTCCAGACGTTTAATTGTCAGCGCCTGGAACGTTGGCGATATCGAAAAAATGGCATTACCTCCTTGCCATTGTTTGTTCCAATTTTATGTGGCTGACGGTAAATTAAGTTGCCAATTGTATCAACGCAGTGCAGATACTTTTTTAGGCGTTCCATTTAACATTGCCAGTTATGCATTATTAACCATGATGGTTGCGCAAGTTTGTGATTTGCAGTTAGGTGAATTTGTACATTCATTCGGCGATGTACATCTTTATAACGACCATATTGAACAGGCTCGTTTACAATTAACGCGCGAACCACGTGCTTTGCCACAAATGAAAATAAATCCCGATGTGAAAGATATTTTTGGATTTACCATCGATGATTTTGAGTTAGTTAATTACGACCCTCATCCGCATATTAAAGCCAAAGTAAGTGTTTAATTTTTTTCTTTTTTAAATACAAAACATGCCTATTTTTTCCATCATAGTTGCCGTTGCAGAAAATAATATCATTGGATTAAAAGGTGATATGCCCTGGCTTAAATTAAGGTCTGATTTAAAATATTTTAAACAAAAAACAACAGGTCACTGGTGTATTTTAGGACGTAAAACGTATAATGCATTGGGCAATAAAGTTTTACCCGGAAGAAAATTTATCATTGTAACACGCGACACTGATTTTGTTGCTGAAGATAGTTTGGTGGTGCATTCACTAGATGCTGCCAAAAATCATGTAGTGGTTGAAGATGAAGCCGAAGTATTTGTTTTGGGTGGAGGTGATATTTACAAACAATCTATGCATTTCGTAAATCGAATATATCTTACACGTATTCATGCCACATTTGAAGGCGACACACAATTCCCTGAATTGGGACCGGAATGGAATCTGATATCAGTAGATAAAAGGAAGATGGATGAAGTAAATCCTTACGACCACGACTTTCTCATTTTTGAGAAAAAATAGATAATTTCATCCCCTGATTATGACACGACCTAACACACACACCTCCAGGGGAATACTCAATCTTACCGTTTTAGTGGCAGCGCTAGGCTACTTCGTAGATATTTACGACTTGCAATTATTTAATTTAGTCAGCAAACCCAGTTTAAAAGGAATTGGCATTACCGACCCAGCACTAATTGATTTTTGGGATGTGAGATTATTTAATGTGCAAATGATAGGCATGTTATTCGGCGGAATTTTGTGGGGAATAATGGGGGATTTAAAAGGCCGAAAATCGATTTTATTTGGAAGTATTTTATTATATTCTATAGCCAATATTTTAAATGGTTTTGTAGATAATACCACTCAATATCAGGTTGTACGATTTTTTGCCGGTTTGGGATTAGCTGGAGAATTAGGCGCTGCAATTACGTTGGTTGCAGAAATTATGAGCAAAGAAAATCGCGGATATGGCAC
>DAORKJ010000009.1:2984-5284 GCA_035439505.1 Chitinophagales bacterium | reverse complement strand
TGCATTTTAATTGGTGTTCCTGTTTGGTATTGCATTGGCGTATTAATGAAATTTAGTGAACGTTTTGCAGGAGAATGGGGAATAGATACTAGCGGAGATAATGGTCTGCAAATTCGCCGAACAGCAATTATGTTGAGTTATGTAGGATTATGTGTTGGCGATATATTAAGCGGATATTTGAGTCAGGTATTTCGCTCCAGAAAAAAAGTAGTGCTCGGCTATTTAATTATGACCATCATATTAGCGGTATTATATCTCAACATAAAAAGTACTTCTCAGACTTTATTTAATATCATGTGTTTCTTACTCGGATGTGCAACGGGATATTGGGCTTTGTTTGTTACAATTGCTTCAGAACAGTTTGGAACAAATATCAGAGCAACGGCTACTACTACTGTCCCTAATTTTGTCAGGGGATTTGTTGTCCCGCTTACACTAGGTTTTTCTGCCTTAAGCACTAATACCGGTAATATTACCGCTGCACTTATTGTCGGAGCGATATCACTTACATTGGCAATTGTATCAATTATTGCTGTTAAAGAAACTTTTGGCAAAGATTTGGATTATGTTGAAATGAGTTAAACAAATTAGATTAAACTCCTGTAAGTCAATAATAACGCGTGTTTTCGACTATCCATCTATGGGTTTTCGGGGAAAACGTAATACCATTTGAGTTATACTTCATTGCAAAAGCAGTCATGAAATACTGAAGCCTTTATTTTACGCTTATTTGCCCGCCTCCCTCACTTATTCATCTGGCAAAATTCCCTTATACAGACCTTCTACTTTTGGGTTAGAAATTTTATAATTCCAAAATCAAAAAATGTCTGTTATGAAAAAAGTTAACGCACTTATTATTATTGTTTTGATGGTATTCGGATTTACGAATACGGTTCAAGCATGTGACAACTCATCATTTAGTTTATTAAACCTAACCGATCTTGGCGGTGGGCAGTATGAATTTACTGTTGAATTTTGCGCAGGAGGAGGTATTGGAGGTGCTGAAAATGGCACTGGCACCTGGGGCATTAATGCTGTAGGCGCTACATCATTTGATGTTTACCCAAGCACTTTGACAAGCCCACAAACAGGAGCTGTTTATGGAGCTGATGCTTCATTTTATTATGGTTCATCTTATTTAATCTATGACATGATTAGCTATCCGGGAACCGGTTTTGGGGCAGATTGGTGGACAACTACAGTTGGTGGTTGGGGCGCTGCCGGAGCTTATTGCGTGCAATTTACTTTTGTAACAACCGGAATGCCAACTCAATTAATTTTAATGGGTGCTGAAGGTGCTGGTGTAGGTGTTGCTCCATACGGATGTAATGGTTTACCTGAAATGGAAATTAATTTCGGAATGGTTGCAGATGCAGGTCCTTCCGTAAATGTTTGTTTAGGTAGCTCTACTACATTAACTGCAACAGGAACCGGTGGAACTGCCCCTTATACCTATTTATGGAGCAATGGAGCAACAACTGCTACTAACACCGTTTCTCCAACAGCAAACACCACGTATACAGTTACAGTTACCGATGCATTAGGTAACACCGATACTGATGATGTTCCTGTGTATGTAAATACACCTGCCGTTGCGAATGCCGGAGTTGATAAAACTATTACAAAAGGATATGGTCCGTCATGCGTTACCTTATACGGTTCTGCAACAGGAATGTCTGCACCTTATACTTACTCATGGAGTACTGGAGCTACCGGTTCTAATATTACTGTTTGTCCTGCAACTACAACAACTTACACTTTAACTGTTTCCGATTATTATGGTTGCACCAGCACCGACAATGTTACTGTAACAGTAAAAGACGTACGTTGCGGACCAATGTTAAACAAAGTATATGTTTGTAAAAATGGTACAACAAAATGTATTACTACAGGTCAGGTGCCTAGTCATTTGTTAAGTGGTTGGGTAGTTGGTGCATGTTGGATGAAATTAGATGAATTTGTTGCTGAAAGCGAAAACCCAATTGCAATCTTCCCGAATCCTGCTTCTCAAAATGCTGAGATCGTATTTGTAATGGAAGAAGATGCTACTGCTGAAATCGAAATTTATAATTTATCCGGTCAAAAATACCCACTTCAAAATAATATGATTAACGGAATGGGCGGACAAGAAATTACGCATGAAATTAATGTTAATGAATTACCTGCAGGTATTTATCAGGTATTTGTTACTACAAGTTATGGTCAAGTGTTAACCGAAAAATTGGCTGTTGTTCGTTAATTACTGATCGTTCAGTTCATCCTACCAAAAAGCCCTCCAATCGGAGGGCTTTTTCAATTTG
>DAORKJ010000009.1:0-2884 GCA_035439505.1 Chitinophagales bacterium | reverse complement strand
ACATCCAGAAATACAATATCCGGTGAATATAAAGCGATGGCGTTTATTCCGTTTATCACGCTATCAGCTTCGTGAATAGCTGTAATTTCAGGACAAAAGGCATGTAATAAATCATGTAATCCATGCCTGATATTACTTTCGTTATCAATTAGCAGGGCTCTCATCTTTGGTAATTTTTGGTAAATAAATTTTTACTGTAACACCGTTTTCGTTTGCATTATTATCAATGGTAAAACTTGCTTTTGTTTTTAATTTGATATTCAGTAAATAAATTCTGTCTTTAATTATTTGACTGGCACGCGAAATATGTTCATTGTTTTCTTTGGCGCCTGTAATTAATCCTTTGCCATTGTCGATAATAATAATAACAACATTTTCCTGTTCTTCATCAAACAATACTTTTAATTCACCATGATAGGTAATACCACTAAACCCATGCTCAATTGAATTTTCAACAAATGGCTGAATTATCATTGAAGGAATCATTAACGATTCAGTTTCAATATCTTTCACCAGGTCTAAATGATAAGTGAATTTATTTGGGAAACGAATTTTTTGTAACTCCAGATATTCACGTAAAAAATCCACTTCCTGTTCAATTGTTACATAATCTTTATACGAACTTTCTAATGTTTCACGCATGATATGTGAAAATTTGCTCAAATTATTGGCAAGTTGTTTGCCATCATTTTCCCGCAGCGCGAACGATTGTAATGCAGTGAGTGCGTTAAAAAAGAAATGTGGATTCATCCTAGCCCGGTTTAGTCGTTGTTCGGTTTCCAGAATGGTTTGCTGCTGTTTAAGTAATTTTTGTCTGTAAATAAGTAAAATACTTAGAGCCAGAAAAAGTGCTACTGCAACTCCGGCAATTAAAAAACGAATTCGTAAAGCACTAATCTGTTTCTCCTGACTTAGTTCTTTGATGGTTTGTTCATTTTTTTCTTTATTATATTGTTGCTCTAGTGTATTGATAATTGTTGATTTTTCAATATTCATCAACGAGTCGTTCAACGATTTATATTTTTCGAAATAGAGTAGTGCATTTTCCGGGTCCTTATTGTCCTTATAGGTGTAATATAACTGTTGGTAAAACAATTGTACAATTCCTGAAATATTTAGTGTTTTAGCAATTGTCAGGCCCTGATGTAAAGTTTGTAAAGACGTTTCCATTTGGCCTAAAGCATATTGTGATTGTCCTTTTCGATATAAAGCAGAAACCATCAATTGTTCCATTCCTTTAGGTGGTAGCTGACTTAATACGGTGTCACAGTAGGCAATGGCTTTGTCAAATTCGTTATTGTTGACAGCTAAACCACCAAGAATATTGTAACTTTTAATCATGTACATCCTGTCGTTAGCCAGTTTAGCATACTTTAATGATAGTGGGGCGAAAACACTTAGGCTATCCATATATTTTTTGTTACCTGTTGTTTCTGCCATCATACCATACGTAGTAGCCAGGTTAGAATAAGCCATAGCACATAAAGCATTGTCTTTAATTTCCAATGCTTTTTCTACAGCCAGTTTCATATAAGGTAATCCACGATCGGCCTGATTAATACCTGCAAATGTGTAAGAAATGTCATTACAAAATTTCACTACATAACCAATATTGTTATGTTGCTCGCTATTTTTTAACCCTTCCAAATAATAATAAATCGTGCTGTCCGGTTTTTCCTGAGCAGCACAAACTTGTCCTCTCAATCTGAATTGTTCAGGAGTTACCAATGAATCATACGTGTTGCCTAAAATTTTTTCTGACATAGCTACACGATATCGAACACTATCAAATTTATCTTCATTAAAATGAATATTCGCAAACATAATTTGCGCTTTGGCTTTACAACATTTATCGTCACTGGATGCAAGTTGTTTAGTTATTTTAGTTGCCTCCTGATAATTTGCCGATCGAAATGCCTGGTCGTAAGCGCCTTTCAATTCCCTTGTAAAATCATCACAAGAACAAACATTTTGAGCAGTTAAGTTTCCTGTTAAAACAAGCGCAGTAATTCCAACTAATAATTTTTTCATCATACCTTATTTTTAAAACCTATTGAAGTGTTAAAAATACCGCTTAGAATTAAGTTGTGAATTGCATAAATAGCAGTAATAACTGCTTAGTAATGGCACTTTTGTGTGTTTAATTTGCAGTTATATACTTAACCCAATGCACTTATTTTACAAAGTGCTCAAATGTTAAATTTTAACAAAATAAGTATTTGTGAGATGTAGTTGAAGCGCCTGATTTTGCTGTTTTTCTTCGGCAAAACAGTGGTAATGTCAAGATTAACACTTATCATTTAATTACCTACAGTTGTCAAATAAAGTACACTTTTAGATAGGACTAACCTACTTTTGGTCTTGTTGTCATGTGTATGTAGTTGCAATGTTCTTCTGTTATCCATTTCGAAGGTCGGAACCGGAAACACACAAACACCCTGATCCTTTATCAATATAAGCAAAGCAACGAACGAATCAGCCGCTACTCCATGCGGCTTTTTTTATGCCCTTACCTATACATTATTCAGTTTTTCAAGTTGGTCGAGGAATGCGCCTTTTTTGCGCAAAGAAACCGGAACTTCACTCAAATCGCTCATTACCACTAATCCACCATCTTTATGTCGAAACGATTTCACATGGTTTAAGTTAATCAGGTGGGAATGGTGCACACGTTCGAATCCGAATGGTTTTAACGACTCCTCAATTTCCTTGAGAATTTTGGCAAGTAAAATTTTGTTACCGTCTTTGAGATAAACAAAACTGTAGTTTCCGTATGAGTTGCAGCGAATAATATCACCAATTTGTATTACAAATAATCCATCCGAAGTATGTAAAATAATCTTCTTTTGCTGCACGATATTTAAATCTGCAACATTTTGAGGGA
>DAORKJ010000008.1:39342-73004 GCA_035439505.1 Chitinophagales bacterium | reverse complement strand
TTGACCTGGGGTTTACAATAATTACATTCGGAGATGTGTTGATGTACCAATGTGTCCACCGCGGCGGATACCGATGTACCAATTAACAGCCGGATGTTGAGTTGGAATGTAATTCGGAGTTACCGTAGTCGTCAACCCACGTGTTGACCTGGGGTTTGTAATAATTACATTCGGAGATGTGTTGATGTACCAATTTGTGAATGTACCAATGTACCAATTAACAGCCGGATGCTGCGTTGGAATGTAATTCGGAGGTTTGCATGGATACCTGGACAAAACCAAAGTGGTGCAACCACTTTAAAAACGAAAATTGAAGTTCATTAGCCGATTAATTTGTTGCTTATCGAACACCATCATTTGCTAATTTGCTAATTTGCTAATTAACGAATTAACCAATTTGCTAATTAAAATGTTTTTAAACACCCACTCTGCATACAGCCTTCGTTTCGGGATTATGACGCCGGAAAAATTGCTTGAAGAAGCAAAGGCTAAAGGTGTGCATAGTTTTGTGCTGAGTGATATCAATAATACTTCGGGATGGTTTGAATTGTTGGCCGACGCCAAAAAATTTGGCATTGATGTGAAATGTGGTATCGAATTTAAAAATGGCAACCAAACATTATTTATCGGTATCGCAAAAAATCAGGATGGTTTTGCGGAGTTAAACAGATATTTGTCGGGATATCTGAAACAAAAACTGGACATCCCCCCTATTGCACCACCTTTAATTAATGCGTATGTGATTTATCCTTATCGTCATGGCGCTGTTTATCAACTGCGTGACAATGAATTTGTGGGTGTCAGGAAAAAAGATTTAACGCGATTCCGCTACGAAAAACATCATCTCCCCAAAACAAAAACAGTAGCATTAAATACGGTAACTTTTGCTGTGAAAAAAGATTTTAATGCGCACCGTATTTTACGAGCAATTGACCACAATACCATCATCACCAAACTGATACCTGAAGATATTGACGACCCCTTACATCAATTCGAAACGTATGATCAATTAATTGCCGATTTTGGCGAACATCGTTATTTACTCGACAATGCTCAACAGCTGATTGACAACTGTTCATTTGAGTTTGAATATCATACCAACAAAAACATCAAAACCTTTACAGGTAAAGAAAAAGAAGATATTGATATGTTGTTGCAACTCACTTACGAAGGTGTAACCAAACGATATGGCAAATTAAATAAAACGGTGCAGGATCGTATCAATAAAGAATTAGAAATTGTAATACAAAAAGGGTTTGTTTCCTACTTTTTAATAAACTGGGATATTATCCGATACGCAAAAAGTAAAAATTATTTCACCATTGGTCGCGGCAGTGGTGCGAATAGTTTAATTGCCTATTGTATTGGTGTTACCGATGTTGACCCAATTGAACTGGATTTATATTTTGAAAGATTTATTAATTTATTCAGAGCCACTCCCCCTGATTTTGATTTAGATTTTTCGTGGAAAGACAGAGAAGATGTAACTGATTATATTTTTAATAAACACGGCGAAGAACATACTGCGCTGCTGGCTACGTATACCACGTTTAAAAGTCGTTCGTTTATTCGTGAAGTAGCCAAAACATTTGGTTTGCCGAAATATGAAATCGATGCCATGGTAAAAAATTATGGTGAGAGTATATTTGGTGATGCAGTGAAAATTCCCGATAAAATTGCAAGAAGTATTTATTCCTACGGTGGTTATTTGCATGGCAATCCGAATTATCTGAGTATTCACGCCGGAGGTATTTTGCTGAGTGATAAACCAATTTATTATTATACCGCAACACATCTTCCTCCCAAAGGATTTGCTACCACACAATTCGACATGCATGTAGCGGAAGATATTGGTTTATACAAATTTGACATTTTGAGTCAGCGGGGACTAGGCCATATTAAAGAAGCCGTTGAAATTGTAAAAGCCAATAAAGGAATTGATATTGATATTACACCTGTTGAGCAATTTAAAAAAGACCCTTTATTAAATCAAAATCTACTGAAAGGAAATACCATTGGTTGCTTTTACATTGAGTCACCGGCCATGCGCAGTTTATTAAATAAATTATTATGCGATAATTATCTCACATTAGTTGCAGCCAGTTCAATTATTCGTCCCGGAGTTGCGCAGTCAGGCATGATGGATGAATACATTCGCCGGCATCGGTTTCCTGAACATCGAAAAAAAATACATCCGGTAATGGGTGATATTATGCCGGATACTTATGGTGTAATGGTGTATCAGGAAGATGTAATTAAAGTAGCACATTATTTCGCCAAATTAACCCTGAGCGAAGCCGATGTTTTACGCAGAGGCATGAGTGGGAAAAGTCGCAGTAAAGATGAGTTTCAGCGTATAAAACAAAAATTCCATGCCAATTGTACTGACTTAAATTACAGTAAAGAATTAATTGCCGATGTATGGCATCAGATTGAAAGTTTTGCGGGATACTCTTTTGCTAAAGGACATTCGGCTTCGTATGCAGTAGAGAGTTACCAGAGTTTGTATTTAAAGACATATTATCCGCTTGAATTTATGGTTGCAGTGGTAAATAATTTCGGGGGTTTTTATACGGCAGAATTATATCTGCATGAAGCTAAAAAAGCCGGAGCCCATATCGAAGCACCTTGTATCAATAAAAGTAATTACACTACTTGTATTTATGGGACAGTTATTTATGTGGGATTGATACATATTACCGGACTGGAAAATAATGTTGCTGAACGTATATTAGCAGAAAGACAAGCGAATGGCCCATTTATTGATTTTGATGATTTTATGAAACGCGTAGCCATTAATCTCGAACAATTAGAAATATTAATTACCATTAATGCATTCCGTTTTAGTGGAATTAAAAAAAGAGAATTACTGATTGAAGCATATCGCAGATTAAATAAATCGAAAAAAACACAACCTGCAGCCACATTATTTCATACCGGAGCGCCAACACCCTATCAGTTTCCTGAGTTAAATCTCGATACCAGAGAGGATGCATGGGATGAAATAAAAATATTAGGATTTCCGCTGAGTTCACCTTTTGATTTAATTGATGACCCGCTCATTAAAAACAGGCGATTGGTTCGCGTGCGCGATTTCAGCAAATATGTGGGTGCAACTGTCGAAATAGTTGGCTACTTAATAATTACCAAACATACTGCAACTAAAACCGGAGAGCATATGTATTTAGGCACTTTTTTAGACCAGGATGGCAATTGGCTGGATACTGCACATTTTCCGGCTTCTGCAAAAAAATACCGGTTTAAAGGTAAGGCTTGTTATTTATTAAAAGGGACGATTCAGGAAAGTTTCAGTGCCTATACACTAATTGTAAATGAAATGTATCATTTAAAAATGTGGTTGCCAAAAGATTAAAACAAACTTCCCTGAACTTGTTTTTTAGGTTCATCATCGGCATAATCCATTACCATAAAATTAGGGCTAAGGGGCTGACTGTATTGCATTAAAATATGCCGGGTATCTGCTGTTTTATCCATCCACAAACCTTCGTTCCCTTTTTGTATCATAACAGGCATTCGACTGTGAATTTCAGCTACGAGGCTATTAGATGTAGTGGTTACAATAGCCATTGTTTTTTTTATTTCACCCGTTTGTTTGTTGATGTAATTATTAAAAATTCCACCGTAATAAAAATATTCCTCATCCTTTAAATGAATAAACATTTTTCGTTTTTCACGTTTATTATGTTCGTAAAAACCATTGGTGCAAACCAAACATCGCTGACTTGTTTTCCATGCATCGCGCCATGTGGCTAGTTGTGTTATAGTTTCAATACGCGCATTAAAAGTAGCACGTTGTTCATTGAGTTTTTCGGGCGATAACCAATGTGGTAAAAAACCAAAAATATACGCCTGAATTACTTCCGGCTTTTCTATGGTAATTACCGGCATTGGCGTTCCGGGGTAACCAATTACGTCTTCACCACTGGCGTCATGGTATTTTTCTTCAACACCTAAATCATCAGTTAACCACGGTTTGCCGTAATTTTTTTCGTAAACTTCTTTATTTGTCTTCGATTTGGTAGTATAACTTGAACACATAATCAGATAATTAATTATTCTTCAGCATAAGGGTCTTTAGGTGTAAAATGGTATTTGGCTGCAAAATCAGATTGTGCTTGTAAAAATAATTTTTCCATAATCATTTCACTTTGATTTATCGATGATGTAATATCTTCACCAGCTTCAAAATCTAAATCAATCGGGTCTTTTATGAGGTAAAAAGATATTAATTGGGGATAACTGTTTAAGAGCAGTTGTTCACGGTTGCTGAATAATTGTAATATAGTTGAATATAACTTTTCATTATCTTCAAACTGACCGGCATTTTTAACTACTTTTAAACAGCTTTTAGTTGTCGCCAACGCCTGATAATATGCATCCCAAATGATGGCGCTGTCTGCAACTTCAAAATTGCCTATGTCATCAGTAGCTTCCTGCATAATGATTTTCTGTTCAATAATAAAATCATGATATTGCTCAGCATTAGTAAATGTATTTTGAGCATTACCTATCGCCATTCCAGTGAAAAACAGCAGTAAAAACAAAGTCCTTTTAACCATCATAATTTGGGCTAAATTAATCAAAATTAGCCCTCTGCGAAAACCCGGTTAAACGGTAGTTGAATGTGGATTAAAAATAGTGTTAACATCATTTAACTACGATTTAACGCACAACAATATCTTGTTAACGGATTTAAACAAATATAAATAGGTTCTTTGCATCACAACCAATCCAACTATTATGCGTATTACGCTAAGCTTAACGCTCCTCGTTACCGGTTTTTTGACGCAAGTAAACGAAATAAACGCGCAAGACACCATCCCAAAGCCCTCATTAGCATCTTTAAAGGTTACCGATCCGCCAAAAATCGATGGCAAATTGGATGATGTTGCTTGGGAAGGCGCTGTGGCAACCACCTTGGACCTAACCTTTTTACCTGAGTTCGGGAAAACACCTTCCCGCAAAACTGAAGTAAAAGTTATATATGATAACAATGCCATATACATTGGTGCTAAAATGTATGACCCTGATCCTACAACCATAAACAGACAACTGGCTGAAAGAGATGGTTATTCCAATGCCGACCATTTTGCTGTAGGTTTTGATACCTACAACGATGATTTAAACGGATATCGATTTACTGTTTCAGCTGCCGGAGTTCAATCGGACCAACGGATATCTTTAAATAGCAACGGAGATATGAGCTGGGATGCAGTTTGGCAAAGTGATGTTGCTTTAGATAAAGAAGGTTGGACATGTGAGATTAAAATTCCGTATTCAGCTGTGCGATTTCCATCAAAAGAAAAACAAGATTGGGGATTACAATTAATAAGAAGCATAAACAGCACCGGTGAATACATTATCTGGAGTCCTGTGGACCCTAATATTATGGGTGTGGTAAATCAATGGGGCAGTTATACCGGATTAGAAAATATTGTTCCACCATTGCGTTTATCGTTTTCTCCCTATTTAACAGCCGGAACACAATGGACACCTGTTGATGAAGAAGGTGAAACAGTGATATACGAGCAAAATAATATTTTAAATGGTGGTTTAGATGTAAAATATGGTATCAACGAAAGTTTTACTATTGATGCTACATTAATTCCCAATTTTGGGGAAGTACAAAGTGATAACGTAATATTAAATCTCTCGCCATTTGAACAGCAGTTTAACGAGCGCAGACCATTTTTTACAGAAGGCACAGAAATATTTAATCAGACATTTAATTTCATAGGCGACAACATGTTTTATTCTCGTCGTATTGGTGGTGTTCCGTTTAATTATTACAGCGCATACGATGCTACTAAACGTCATGAAGTGGTGATTGAAAATCCGTATGAAACAGGTTTAATAAATGCCACTAAATTTTCAGGCAGAACAGATAAAAATTTAGGTATTGGTATTTTTAATGCCATTGCGACGGAAGAATATGCCGTATTGCGTGATACTGTGAGCGGCGAAGAACGAACAGTTTTAACTAATCCTCTCACCAATTACAACATGATTGTATTTGAGCAGGCATTAAAAAATAATTCAAAAGTAAGTATAACAAACACTAACACACTGCGTGATGGTATTTATCGCGATGCCAATGTTACACAAGGTTTATTTGATATAACCAACGCCAAACATACCTGGAATTACTGGGGTTTTGGCAACTATAGTCAGGTATATGAACCTTATTACGATGAAAATAATGTAATTGTGGATGACCCAACAACCGGCTTTAATTATATAGCAGGTGTTTCACAGTTTACTGGAAAATGGAATTTCAATTTAAGTCATGCACTTATAAGTCCAACCTACGACCACACTGATATGGGTATCCAGTATGGCTATAATTTCATCAATAATTATTTTGGATTTAATTACAATAATCAGGAGCCCAAAAAAGGGATATTTTATAATTACAATGCCTGGGGAGGACTTGCCTATAATTTGCAATACGACCCTTTGGAATACCAGGAAATTAATTACAATTTGGGCTTTAACGGTCAATTTAAAAACTTCTGGAATATTGGTGGAAACATATACTCTAAACCCATTTGGTGGTACGATTTTTATGAGCCAAGATATGAAGGCCGTAAATATTATCATGCGCCATTTACATTTATTAATGTTTGGGGTGGAAGTGATTATCGAAAAGATTTATCTTTTAATTGGAACCTGAGTTTTGGCGAATCCCCATTGGCAAATGACCCCTATTTTGGTGGTGGCCAATACATTACCTGGAATGTCAATGATAAATTTTCAATTTCGCATGGTTTAGGGTTGAGTAAGGATCACAATAACTTTGGATTTGTAGATTTTGATGCTGCGGATAATAGTATTTTTGGCAGAAGACATGTTACTACTATTGACCAGGAAGTATCGTTCAAATACATTTTTGGGCCTAAAATGAATATCCTTGCCAGAGCCAGACAATATTGGGGAAAAGTGGTCTATCATGAATTTTACGAGTTATTAGCAGATGGCAACCTCGGCGAAACTGATTTTGAGGGTAATTACGATATCAACTTCAACATATTTAATGTAGACTTTGTGTATGCATGGGAATTTGCTCCGGGAAGTTACTTTAACCTCATCTGGAAGAATAATATCTTTCAGTACGATGATATTCGGGTTGACGATTATTTTGACAATTTGCGCAAGACTTTTGAGACACCACAAACCAATGGTTTGTCAATAAAATTGATATATTACCTTGATTATCAATATCTTATAAAGAAAAATATATAATATTTACACTTACTTTTGTGACAAGGGTTTTAGTCTGTTTAATGGCTGAAACCCTTGTCTTTTTGGTTATTTCGGTAAACAGTTTTACTTTTAGCTTGTCATATGAGAAATAAAGTAACCCTTACCTTAATTGCCACAGTTGGTTTAATATTTTCTGCGTGCAACCCTTACTCAACCTGGGAGAAGTCAGTAGTTAACAATAGCTCGAAAGATATCATCTTATATGTTTCTGATTCCGGTGGTGGTTTTCAATTTACTGATAGCATTATTATTCCTCCGGCAGCGCAAGAAATTATTTATTCATTTGGTGATGTTGTTAAGTCAGAAACACCGGAATGTGACTTATATATTTCCAGATTAACAATTGCAACTGATTCAGGCTATATTGTAACTAAAGACATTCAATCAGCAGATAACTGGGTTAGCGATACAAAAGATGCAGACAAAGGTTTCGACCATTCATGTGTGTATACTGTATCTGATAGTGATATAATTGAAGATTAAATTTATCTATAAAGGAATTTAACAAACCGGGTATATTCTTATTCCCGGTTTTGTTTTTTGGAGAGCTAAGTTAGTATTATGGAGAAACCTACCTTTAATGAGGCAATCAAATTTTGGATTAAACTCGGATGGATAAGTTTTGGCGGTCCAGCCGGACAAATTGCCATCATGCATGAATATTTGGTAGATAAAAAGAAATGGATCAGCGATAAAAAATTTCTCCATGCATTAAATTATTGTATGTTGTTGCCCGGCCCTGAAGCTCAGCAACTTGCAACCTATACCGGATGGCTGTTGCACGGCACTAGGGGTGGATTAGCTGCAGGCATTTTTTTTGTTTTGCCATCAGTGCTCATATTATTGTTACTCAGTATTATTTATGTCACTTTTGGTGATTTACCCTGGGTGAGTGCTTTATTTCAAGGATTGAAACCTGCAGTTGTGGCCATCGTTATTTTAGCAATGATTAAAATTGCAAAGAAGTCGCTGGTTTCAAATTATCACTACATCATCGCCATATTAAGTTTTATAGCCATTTATTTTTTCAATATTTCCTTTCCGTTAATAATATTAGGTACAATTATTTTTGCTTTAGTTCATCACAAATGGATAAAAAAATCCAGCAATCCATCCAATCAAAAGAGCTCAAATAATCAAGATGAACATGGTTATTATTTAACGACATCAAGCGTAATTCCACACACGGGATTTCAATTAAAAAGACTTATAAGTCAAATCGGCTTTTTTGCGATTTTGTGGGTAGCCCCTCTCCTGTTGTTTTATTTGCTCAGCAGTAATTTTCCTTTTTGGCAACAACTCAGTTTGTTTTTTACCCAAGCAGCCTTTGTCACTTTCGGTGGTGCGTATGCCGTATTACCTTATGTTGCACAACAAGCAGTAGAAAACTTCCAATGGCTGAGTAGTGCACAAATGATTGATGGATTAGCACTTGGGGAAACAACACCCGGGCCGCTTATTATGGTGTTGGCATTTGTTGGATTTATGGGTGGCTATCAAGCCTTCGGTTCAAGTTTGTTGGCGGGTTCGATTGGCTTATTGACTACAACTTATTATACTTTTTTGCCTTGTTTTTTATTCATTTTTGCAGGTGGACCCATCATCGAAAAAACGCAACATAATACGCAGGTCAAACATATACTCAGCTTTGTTACAGCAGCAGTGACAGGTGTAATTTTAAATTTAACCCTGTATTTTGCAGAAGCTGTCATATTTGGTAAAACCGCTGAAAATTTGTTGTCCATTAATTGGCATGAAGTGCAGTGGTTAAATGTAATTTGGATTGTAATCAGTGTGATTGCACTTTATCGTTATAAAATCGATATGTTAATTTGGTTGGCTGTAAGTGCCATCTTCGGGTTAACAACTTATTTTATTGCATAATAAACTATCGTTATTTTTATGTTTAAATGGCTTATATGAGATATATCAAAATACTTGCCTGCTTAGTTATACCTGCACTTGTTATTTATTTTTTAGATACCGGAATAGGCTCGCTGCCACCTTTAGGTAAACTCATGGATCCTGTGAACGGATTTATGGCTAATGCTGAAACAAAAACGGCATTTGAAAGTAATACTGTTGATATTACCGATCCATCGGTAAAAGGAACAATCGTAATGGATGATCGTTTGGTTCCGCATGTTTTTGCGGATGATGAGCGATCATTATATTATTTGCAAGGTTATATTACAGCTAAATATCGCCTGTGGCAAATGGATATACAAACACGCGCTGCTGCCGGTAGGTTAAGTGAATTGTTTGGTCCAAAATTTATTGAATACGATATAGAACAGCGTCGTAAAGGAATGATTTTTGGCGCTGAAAATGCGCTTGCTACAATTAAAAATAATCCAAAATTAGAAGCTTGTATTCAAGCATACACCGATGGTGTTAATGCCTTTATGCAAATAAATGAAACTGATGGTAAAAGTGGTTTAAAGTATGCTGCTTATCCCATTGAGTTTAAATTATTGAATTACCAACCGGAAGCCTGGACACCTTTAAAAACAGCGTTGTTATTAAAATACATGGCAAGTACACTTACCGGTTTTGATGATGATGCTGAAATGACTAACCTAAAAAAATTACTTGATGAAGCGGACTTTAATGCGCTTTATCCGGATTATACAACAGGCATAGATCCGATTATTCCAACAGAAAAAATATACGATTTTGATGCTGCGACAACTGATACATTAGCATCAACAACAAGTGATGTTTATTATAAAAAAGTATTGGATATTTTTGAACAGCAACATCAAAAAAATCAGGTTGGTTCAAACAACTGGGCAGTTGGTGGAAGTAAAACAAAAAACGGATATCCCATTTTATGTAATGACCCGCATCTACAATTAAACTTGCCTTCGTTGTGGTTTGAAATTCAATTACAATTAGGCGAAATGAATTGTTATGGTGCATCATTACCAGGTGCACCTGCAATTGTTATTGGATTTAATGATGATATTGCATGGGGAGTAACGAATGCGCAAGTTGATGTTAGAGATTGGTATACCATCACATATCAGGACGAAACGAAATCGGCATATAAATATGGAAATGGGTGGAGAAAAACCAATAAAAGAATTGAAACAGTAAATGTGCGTGGTGCTGCTGCAGTTATTGATACTGTAATTTATACCCATTATGGACCTGTTGTGTATGAAAATGTAAAAATGGTTGATGGTGTTAAAGCAAAAGACAAAGCTGCCAGGGAAGGTATGGCAATGCGCTGGTTGGCTTTAGAAAAATCGGAAGAAGTAAATACCTTTTATTTACTGAATAGAGCAAAAAATTATGATGATTACCGACACGCTATCTCCTACTTTAGTTGCCCTGCTCAGAATTTTATTTTCGCTTCCCATTCGGGAGATATTGCTATAACACAACAAGGCAAATTTCCATTAAAACAAAAAGGTCAGGGAAAATTTATTTTGGATGGTGCTAATCCTGCAGACGATTATCAGGGATATATTCCATTTGAACATAATCCAACAATTAAAAATCCGTCTAGAGGTTTTTGTGCATCCGCCAACCAGCATCCTACGGATTCTACTTATCCATATTATTATACCAGTTTCGATTTCGAATTTTATCGCAACCGTGTAATTAATACTACCTTAAATAAAATAACAGGTGCAACAGTAACAGATATGCAAAATTTACAGCAAAATAATTTTAACCTTGCTGCGTCAGAAGCATTACCAATTTTATTGGCAAAATTAGCTGACCCATGTAGAACTGATGAAAATGCCTGTAAAATTCTTACTGAACTTAAAGAATGGAATTACGAAAATAATGCAGTTGATTTAGCTCCAACCTATTATCAAATTTGGTGGGATACGTTGTATAACTTAATGTGGGATGAAATGCAAAGTGAAACTATTGCTTATGTAAAACCGAATACTTACTTTACTGTGGAAGCGATGCGTAATTTCCATGACAATCATCCGCTATTTGATTTTAAATTAACTGCTAACAAAAAGGAAACATTTGCTGACTTGGTTCAACAAAGTTTTAGCAGCATGATATCCATTTGTGATTCATTAGTTAAAGCAGATAAAAATGTTTTGCAATGGTATCAACACAAACATACTAATATCATGCATATCAGTCAGATACCGGCATTTAGCAAACTCATGGTAAAAAATGGCGGTTATCGCAATATTGTGAATGCAACCAGCGAAACCCACGGACCAAGTTGGCGCATGATAGTTGAACTTTCATCACCTGTAAATGCATTTGGAATTTATCCCGGTGGCCAATCGGGTAATCCTGGTAGTAAATACTACGATAATTTTGTTGACGATTGGGCTGCAGGAAAGTATTATCCTTTGTATTTATTTAAAGATTTGGATGCGGCAGGTAAAAAAGCATTATTCACATTAACATTTAATTAATTATGAAAACAGCAATAATAATTATAGCAGGAATTATAATCTGTTATTTACTTCAAACTTTATTACCTATTTGGTGGATATTTGTTTTACTTACCCTATTGATAGGTTATGTTTCGAAACTAGCTTCCGGCTGGAAAACATTTTTTGTTTGCTGGTTAATCGTATTTACAACATGGATTGTATTATATATCCTAAAAGATATTGCTAACGACAGTGTGATGAGCAGTAAAATGGCCAACTTATTTTCTATGAAAAGTAACTACTGGTTATTTGGGATAGTATCTGCAGTAATGGGAATTTTAGGTGGTCTGACTGGTGTGGCCGGTTATTACTTGTCGAAAAAATCGTGAGCATGAAAACCTGGGATATTGTTTTATTAACTGAAGACCGTTATTGCAATCCGACAGAACTCACTCCATATATCCAAAATATTTTAACCGATGATGCTATTTTAACCAAAGCATTGGAAGAAAAAGGATTAAGGGTTATTAGAAAATCGTGGAGCGATAAATTTTTTGACTGGTCGACCACACATTATGTGGTATTTCGAACAACATGGGATTATTTTGACAGGTTTCCCGAATTTGAAATATGGTTAAATGCAACTTCCGAAAAAACACAATTTATTAATTCCATTCAGTTATTAAAATGGAATTTGGATAAACACTATTTCAAAGATTTATTACAAGCCGGGGTTAATACGGTTGAAACATATTATTTCAAAAAAGGCCAAACTCAAAAACTCAGTAATTTATTTGCGGAACTTAAACTCAACGAAGCAGTGCTTAAACCTACTATATCAGGCTCTGCACGTCACACCTATCGTTTGAACACATCTAATGTTGCAAAACACAATGACATCTTTAGTGAGCTCATTCAACATGAAGATATGATGTTGCAACCATTTCAGTACGAAATAATTAACAAAGGTGAAGTGGCTTTTATGTTAATGGATGGTATCTTTACACATGCCGTATTAAAGAAATCGAAGCCGGGAGATTTTAGAGTACAAGATGATTTTGGCGGTACTTTGCATGACTACACACCCACTTCAGGCGAAATAGCATTTGCTGAAAAAGCTGTGACTGCTTGTTCTGAGAAACCATTATATGCTAGGGTTGATATTATTAACGACAACAATGGCCAACTTGCAGTAATGGAATTAGAAATAATTGAACCGGAATTGTGGTTTAGAAGAAATCCGTTATCTGCCAATGTTTTAGCGAATGCAATTAAGAATTTGTTTAAATAACCTTGTATGAAAAAACTATTACTCCTGATTTGTTTGCCATTATTAATTATTTCTGCAAAAGCACAAGTGGCTTCAGACTACGCTGTTTTAGTTTCATCAATAGTTACTGAAATACCACCTACTGTAGAATTAATTTGGCCGGTTTATGCAACAGCCACGGAGTATAAAATTTATAAAAAAGAAAAATCAGACCCTTCTTGGGGAACAGCTGTTGCAACATTAAGTGGAACCGCAATTAATTATACCGATACAGATATTATTATTGATTCTGCATATGAATATAAAGTTGAACGCACAGCCAGTTCCGGAATTATTGCTACCGGATATATATTATGTGGAATAAAAATGGAAGTGGTAGATTATAGAGGAACATGTTTATTGGTAATTGATACTACCATTACAATGGACATGTCTGAAGAAATATATCAAATGAAAAAAGACATTTCCGGTGATGGCTGGAGTGTTGAGGAATTGCATCTAGCTCGCGATATGCAACCAATTGCAGTAAGGGAAATGATTATAGCACGGGCTGAAGCGAATGAGGATATTACTGCATTGTATTTATTCGGAAGAGTTCCGGTTTTATATTCCGGCAATATATATCCCGACGGGCATCCGGAGCATCAGGGAGCCTGGCCGGCTGATGCAATTTATGCAGATGTTGATGTAGATTATACTGATGTAACAGTAGATAATATAGTAGCATTCAGACCCGAAAATCAAAATGTTCCAGGTGATGGAAAATATGATCAGTCGCTGTTAAAATCAAAAGTAGAAATGCAAATAGGAAGGGTTGATTTATTTAATATGCCAACTTTTGTAGTGGATGAAGCAACCTTACTAAAACGATATTTAAACAGTGAGCATAATTTCAAACATGGTATTTATACATTTAATCATCGCGGATTAATTGATGATAATTTTGGCGCATTTGGTGGCGAAGCATTTGCGTCGAGTGGCTGGAGAAATTTTGGACCAATGTTTACGGCAAATGAAATTTATGAGGCCGATTATTTTACAACCCTATACAACGATAGTTATTTATGGAGTTACGGTTGTGGTGGCGGATGGTATCAGGGAGCAAGCGGTGTTGGTTCTACAACTGAATTTGCCGCTGATACTGTAAAATCTGCTTTTACGATGTTATTCGGTAGTTATTTTGGGGATTGGGATGCTGTTGATAATTTTTTACGTGCACCATTAGCTTCAGGTATGACATTAACAAATTGCTGGGCAGGTCGACCACACTGGCAATTTCATCAAATGGCACTAGGTGAAAATATAGGATATAGTGTTCGGGTAACGCAAAATAATACAAATACATACGAAGCCAATATTTTCCCGCATTATGTGCATATGGGTTTTATGGGTGATCCAACTTTACGTATGCATAATTTCAAACCTGTTGCTGAGGTAACTGTCAGCCAACCGGATAATACTACCATTGCTTACGAAATTGATTTCGAACCTTCACCGGATATCGATGTGTTAGGTTATCATGTTTATCGCTCATCAACAGAATTTGGTAAATATGATAGAATTACAACTATGTTGATTAACGAACCTTATTTGGATGAAACACCACTTCCGGGCAATAATTTTTATATGGTAAAAGCAGTTAAACTAGAAACAACACCGAGTGGTTCATATTACAATACCAGTATTGGTATTACTGATTCAATCAGCAATAATTTAACAGCCATTCCACAAATCGAAGCTACACAATTTGAATTATTTCCAAAC
The DNA here is from genome assembly GCA_035439505.1 of Chitinophagales bacterium. Classification (GTDB taxonomy): domain Bacteria; phylum Bacteroidota; class Bacteroidia; order Chitinophagales; family BACL12; genus UBA7236. The sequence goes on along the minus strand of DAORKJ010000008.1, from coordinate 58,325 downwards.
CCTGCTTTTAATGTAATAACCATTACAGCTGATGCATCATTAACAAATGCACCTTATAGTATTTATAATTTGGAAGGAAAATTATGTCAAACTGGTTCATTGTATACCAATCAATCCTTAATTGATATCAGCACATTAACTCCGGGATATTATATGATTCAAATTAATGAGGAATATGCCCAATTTGTAAAAATGGTTATTGAATGAGTTTTACCACTCTTCAATTAGTATCCCCATTTTCCCAATCTGATAATCGCGAATAGCCTGCATAATTTCAGTTTGATTTGTCATCACAAAAGGACCATAACTTTCAATAGGTTCGTTTAATGGCAATCCTGCTAAAACCAAAAATTGTGTTTTTTGATTGGTGCTTATATGTATATTATCTGCATCGTTATTAAACTGTATTAAATGCAAACCTGCTACCTGTTCGTTTTCGTTAATTGTCAAACTGCCATTCAAAATATAAATAAGGGTATTATATTTTGCAGGTATCTGTAAATTATAAGTTGCACCGGGAAGTACATCTCCCCTTAAAATAATTACATCTAATTTTGATTTAGCAGGGCCTTGCAATGCTCCGTATTTTCCAGCTACAACTGCAAGTTTTCCTTTTTCATCCGGCAACGAAATAATTGGAAACGTTTGCTCATCTAAAGCCTGATAATTGGGTTGATCCAATTTATGTGCATGTGGCGTATTTATCCATAATTGCACAATTTCCTGTTGCCCTCCTTTTTTGGCAAATGAAACGGATGGTCTTTCACTATGCACAATACCCATACCAGCATCCATCCATTGCACTCCACCTGCTTTAACTACTGCTGAATTTCCTCTTGAATCGCGATGATGAATATCTCCTTTAAACACAAATGTTACCGGCGAAAATCCACGATGCGGATGCGGCGACACTCCCACTTCTCGAGGATGAGTATCATTAGCAATAAATCCGGTATGATGATGCAAAAGTAAAAACGGGTCTATCCTGTCGAGTTGTTTTGTCGGCATAGGCTGACGAACGGGTAACCCACCCATATCAATCATTTCGGCAAACTGAATCTGTTTTATTGATCGGTAATTCATAGTAAATACAATGAAAAATAAAGAGCGAAAGTTCAACTTGAACATATTACGGTGTGCATAAATTCGCTGATGGCTTCAAAAATTTCCTATTTTTGTGGCACATGCAGGCTTTAGGGTATTATTTAGCGCTACCACTTATTTATTTCTTCTCCATATTACCCATGTGGGTTTTGCGACAAGCTAGCAATATTGGCTATTTCTTTTTATTTCATGTTTTTAAATATAGGAAAGAAGTTGTTTATAAAAATTTACGCAATTCATTTCCTGAAAAATCTGATGCCGAAATCGATACCATTGCTAGACGATTTTATATGGTATTTGCTGACACCATGTTTGAAACAATAAAAGCGCTTACCATTACTCACAAGCAGTTAAAGAAGAAGTGTAGTGTAAAAAATTACAACCTCGTTGAGGAATCATTAAACAAAGGCCGTAATGCATTATTGGTTTGTGGGCATTACGGCAATTGGGAATGGGCAGGAGGTTCAATGGCTGTACATGCCGGTCTGCCGCTGAAAGCCGCTTATAAACCGCTTTCTAACAAATATTTTAACCGTTTAGCAGTAAGAAGTCGGACTCGCTTGAAAATCATGTTGATTCCTAAACGGCAGTTGCTCAAACATCTTACTGATACGCCTCATGAGCAGACTTTGTTAGTGTTAATTGCCGACCAATCGCCAAATCCGAAGGATCATTACTGGACCAAATTTATGAACCAGGACACCGCAGTGGTTACTGGCATGGAGCGTATAGCCAGACAGTATGATTACGATGTGTTTTATGCTACCATCCACCATGTAAGTCGCGGAAAGTATGAAATTACCTTTAAACTTTTAACCAACGATGCGAACAGTCTGCCCCCACAACAGCTAACAGCAATGTTTATGGCTGAACTAGAAGCAGACATACGCAAAGACCCCGGTCCTTATCTGTGGTCTCATAGACGCTGGAAATTGAAAAAACCGGCTTAAAACAGTTTGTAACCAATTGTAAATTGGAAAATACTTCTTCTTGTATCCACAGTTATACTTCCGGTTTCAGTGCTTAAGAATTCCTGATAACCATCCAGATTACTTTCGTATCGCGCATCAAAAGTGAGTTTACTGATATCAAATCCAATTCCGGCCTGATAACCAACGGTCATATCGTTGAACTGAAACAATTTATCCTCTGCCTCCACATTGAGGTGACTAAACACAGGACCTGCTGATAATCGGATGGCATTAAATGCTTTGTAGCTGAAAATGAGGGGTATATCCATCTTATCAACATGAATACTCAATAAATCGCCAAAACTATCATCACTGGCATCTACACCTTCAAACTTCACAAGTGATTGATTTTCAGAAAATAATAACTCAGGCTGGAAAACAAATTTACCCATTGTAACCCTTGCAAAACCTCCAAAAACTATTGATTTTCCTCGTTCTGTATTAAGTTCATCTAATGAAATGCCATCGGCGTTAACTACATCTAAAATTACAGCATCAACATAATTTACACCACCTTTAATACCTAAATCAAACTCCTGAGCATTCACCTGGTAAACGCTTAAGGCTAAAATTATTACCAAAATCCTTTTCATATATCACACTTTTCACGCTATAAAACGAAAACTATGCCATTAACAGTGTTTAGAATTTAAAAACAATAAAACCACTTAATTTTGGCGGAAACGGGAATTATGGCAAAAGCATTAGCATGGGATGTGGAATTGGCGCCTAAGCAAGGCAAATATTTATCGGGTCCGCGTTCTAGATTGAGGGAATTATCCTTCGCACTTTCAGTTTTTTGGGAATTTATTAAAGGCTTTCGAGCCTTACATTTTATTGGTCCCTGCATTACTGTATTTGGCTCTGCCAGATTTGATGAAAACCATCAATATTATAAATCTGCCCGGGAATTAGGCAAAAAAATCAGTGCTGAAGGGCTCACAGTATTAACCGGTGGTGGCCCGGGTATTATGGAAGCTGCCAATCGGGGTGCATTTGAATCAGGAGGCAAATCGGTTGGATGTAACATAAAACTACCTATGGAACAAAAACATAACCCTTATATGCATAAATGGGTTACTATTAAGTACTTTTTTGTCCGTAAGGTGCTATTAGTTAAATATTCGTATGGTTTTGTTGTAATGCCCGGCGGAGTGGGCACTATGGATGAATTTTTTGAAACGCTTACCCTTATTCAAACGGCAACAATTAAAAATTTCCCCATAGTTATTATAGGCAAAGATTATTACAAAGATATTTGGGAAATGTTGCAAAAAATGGTAGCTGCCAGAACCATTGCTGTGCAAGATTTAAATTTGGTATTATTTACCGATGATATAGACCAGGCCGTTAATCATATTAACTTTTATATCAATAAACATTATCAGTTAAAAAAAGTAAAACCACTCAAACTTCTTTTGGAACGTTTTGTTTAATCCTTAACTTTGTATGTTGTAAGTTTTATATGAAAATTCCGGAAAAAACCCAAAAATGGATTAAACGTGTCGGCGTTATCGGCTTTTTGTTTTTTTTACTGAAAGGCATACTCTGGCTGGTTGCAGGAGCTGCAATCATAGAATGGTTAAAAGGTGTTTTTTAATCGGTTCATCCAGTTAATCTTCCCGTTCATCATATATATATTGCAGCAAATTTCAATTTGATATTGTTTTGCACTTGAAAATAATAATCTATGAAACTTCTATTTACCATTTTCAGTGTATGCGTGCTGTCGGTGTTTAATATCCAGGCACAAAACCTTACTCAAACTATTCGTGGTCAGGTTACCGATAATCAATCGAAACAAACTTTACCTTATGTCAACATTATTGTATTGAATACCACTCCTACCCTTGGTGCGGTAACAGATTTGGACGGGTATTTTGAAATTAAAGATGTGCCTATCGGACGTATTTCTATTCAAGCAACTTTTATTGGATACGAACCTTTTGTTGCGAACAATGTAGAATTAACCTCAGGTAAGGAGTTGATATTAAATTTCGAATTACAGGAGCAACTTATTAAACTGGATGAAATTGTTATTTCTGCAGATAATGAGAAAATGGAATCAATAAACGAAATGACCACCGTTAGTGCTCGTCAGTTTTCTATTGAAGAAAGTCAGCGATTTGCCGGTGCAAGAAACGATGTGAGTCGCATGGCACAAAACTTTGCCGGTGTGCGTGGGGCAAATGATGCCGTAAATGATATTATCATTCGCGGAAATTCCCCTGTTGGTTTATTATTTCGTTTAGAAGGAATGGATATCCCTAATCCTAATCACTTTGGTGATTTAGGTTCCAGCGGCGGACCTGTATCAATGCTCAACAACAACGTATTAGCAAACAGCGATTTTTTAACCGGAGCATTCCCTGCAGAATATGGCAATGCAATCAGTGGGGTGTTTGATTTACGCATGCGCAATGGTAATTATAACAAACATGAATTTGTTGGACAGGTTGGATTAAATGGTTTTGAATTTGGTGCAGAAGGCCCTATTAGTAAATCATCAAAATCATCTTATTTACTTAATTACCGATACTCTACTTTGGGTTTTATGTCGGCTTTGGGAATTAACTTTGGAACAGGAACTGCCATCCCATACTATCAGGACATTACAACAAGATTAAATTTTCCAACAGAAAAAGCAGGAACGTTTTCTGTATTTGCAATTGGTGGCGTTAGTCAGATAGATTTAATTTCCAGTAATGAAGAGGATACGGTAGACAATTTATATAATAATGACCTCGATATTTACGATCGTTCTAAAACAGGAATTGCCGGTATTAGCCATCAGTATTTAATTGACAATTCTTCTTATACCAAATTCACTTTGGCTGCTTCATATGTAATGAACAGTGATTTAATTGATTCAATTTCACCTGAAACGCTTGACCCGGTTCCTTTCTATTCACAAAATTTTACGCAAACAAAAATTGCCGGGAATTTCTTCTACAAAAAGAAATTTAATACCAAACATAATTTACAAATTGGTGTAAGGTTTGATGAATTTTTAGTGGATATTGTTGACAGCATTTATCGTTCAACTATTGACCGTTACATTACTTTAACCGAATATGATGGCAATACCTTTTTATTACAACCATATGCACAATATCAATACCGTGTATCAGATAAAGTGAGTTTAAATGCAGGTTTGCATTATCAGTACCTCGGATTAAATGGAAGTAGCTCGCTAGAACCACGTGCAGGTATAAAATACCAGATAAATGAAAAAAATGCACTGAGTTTTGGTTATGGTTTGCATAGTATGATGGCGCCTATTGCTACTTATTTTAAAACAGTAGAGGCCGGAGTTGGCAATTATATTACACCAAACGATTCTATAGATTTTGTAAAAGCACACCACGTAGTGTTAGGATATGATTTACAACTGTCTCCAACAATTCGTATGAAAACGGAAGTTTATTATCAACATTTATATGATGTGTTGATTGATAAAGATAGTTCTTCCTATTCTGTATTGAATACCGGCAGCCTTACATTTGGGTCACCGGATTATTTGAAAAATAGCGGGACAGGTCGCAATTATGGTGCAGAACTTACCTTGGAGAAATTTATGGATAAAGGCATGTATTTCCTCGTAACAGGTTCATTGTATAAATCTGAATATACAGGTAGTGATGATATTCAACGTGAATCTGCATTTTCAGGAAATTATGTAACTAATTTTGTTGGAGGAAAAGAATTCAACCTCTTCCCTAACCGCGTTGGTCAAAAAACAAAAAAATCTATCGTTTTAGATACCAAATTCACTTTAGCGGGTGGACAACGTTATACCCCAATAGATTTAGAAGCATCTATATTAGCAGGAGAAACAAAGTATGATTGGGATAATGCTTATGGTGAACAATTTGATGACTATATGCGATTAGATTTACGAACAGCTTTTAAAATGGATGGTAAATTTGCCACCCAGGAATGGGCGATTGATATTCAGAATATCACTAGCAGACAAAATCCTTTGTATCAAAGATTTAATCCAATTGAAGGACAAATTAATACTGTTTATCAGCTTGGACTTTTCATAGTGCCGCAATATCGAATTACTTTCTAAAATGGAAGAGAAAAAATTTAATTATAAAGTTTTGTTGTGGGGCACCTTCATCGTATCGTTGGTGCCTCCAACATATGTATATATTGCTCAAACAGTTTTTGGCTCAACAGGCGGAAGACCTTGCCTTACTGCAAAGGACTATGTTATTTCGTGTATATTTTCTGTATTGGTAACATTTTCTTTATTTCTTGCTAATATTTTTATCATTAAAACAATTACAACGAAGTATGAAGAAAAATTATCTGCATTTAAAAGAATTAGTTTATCGTTGGGATTAGGGCTTATTATTTCCAATATCATTATCTATTTTGAATGGCAAATATTTAACAACTTATTTTATAAGCTTACCGACCAGGAAGCTAAAATGAGTGTGTTTCAAAATCAAATGTTTGCCACCGTTTTAGTAAGTATTGTTAGCCTTGTTTTAGAAATCAGACATTACGTGGAGAAACTAAAAATATCAATAGCTGAAAAAGAGAAATTGGAACGTGAATTTTTACGCGCACAATTAGAAGGTTTAAAAACGCAAATTAGTCCGCACTTTTTATTTAATAGTTTTAATGCCCTGCAATCATTAATCGAAGATGATACTACCAAAGCGAAAGAATTTGTCCAGGAATTAGCAAGAGTATATCGTTATGTTTTAGAAAAACGCGACCAACTGGTAGTTACGTTGTATGATGAAATTCAATTTATTCAATCATTTATTTATTTAAATAAAATTAGGTTTGGCGATAATTTGATGGTTGAAACACAAATTGATGCCGATAGTTTAAATCACTATCTCCCGCCATTAACGTTACAATTATTAGTAGAAAATGCCATTAAACACAATGTGATTTCAAATGCCAAGCCACTTGTTATTCAAATAATAGCAAAAGGTGATCAATTAACGGTAAGTAATATATTCCAACCAAGAGCTGAAAAATTACAATCCACTCAAATTGGACATCAAAACCTGATAAGCCGATATCAATTAATTTGTGATAGTATTCCTAAATTTGGGCTCATTGATAATCAATATGTGGCTCAAATCCCATTAGTAAGCCAAACCGTCGCCGAAGAATTATGATAAACATTGCCATTATAGAGGACGAAAAAATTGCAGCAGATTATCTCGAAAAATTAATTTTGAGTTTTCCTGCTGATATCACTGTTATGGCAAAACTAGACGATGTTACTTCTGCCGTTGCTTTTCTTTCTAAAAACAAACCCGATTTACTCTTTTGTGATATCCATTTAGGTGATGATATAAGCTTTAGTATTTTTAATAAAATTGAAGTTACTGCTCCGGTAATTTTTACAACAGCATTTGATCAATACGCCATAAAGGCCTTCAAAGTAAATAGTATTGATTATTTGTTAAAACCCATCAACAAAGACGAATTGTTTGCTGCCATCAACAAATTCCAGCAATCCACAGGAAATCCAACTAAAAACATTGATTTATTACTCAACCATTTTACGCAAACACAAAACTATCAACAGCGCTTTTTAGTTAGCAGCGGAAGTAAATTAAAATCGGTAAGTATAACAGAAGTAGCCTACTTTTTCGCAGACCAAAAACTCAATTTTTTGGTAGAAAAAACGGGGAAACAATATATCGTTGATTCGTCACTGGATAAATTGGAACCAACATTAAATCCAACACAATTTTTTCGTATAAACAGACAGTTTATTATTAGTTTCGATAGTATTAAGAGTATGACCAACTACTCAAAATCCAGGATAAAAATCGAGTTAAACCCTCCTATCGAACGTGAAACAATTGTAAGTGTTGAGCGGAGCCCGGACTTCAAAAATTGGTTAAACAGATAATATCTCAGGTTAAAATTGCTTAATAGCACCCGGCAACGAGTATAATTCCCAATTTTCCGATAATTTTGCAAACTTATGCGTTATTGGTATATCTACATGTCGTTCCTATTGCTGTCTTGCGGAGCATCTAGCGTTGAACAAGCAAATATTCCTAATACATGGCCGAACAAACAAACACTCATGGAGCAATTCCGGCAGGCGGATACAGCTTTTATCATTTATGCGAAGGAAGACTATGCCATTGCAGATATTGTTATTAATGGTATTGCCGCAGCCAAAATGCGTGATGATATGTTTGCCATAATTCCGGTTCGCGATGATGAAGTTACTGAACAGCAGATTTCACAACATCCTATTTATGTAATTGGCACCAGAAGCAATTTGGTTCTGAACCGAATTAACGACCATTTACCTATCCGATTTTTTGAAAATGGTTTTGAGTTTGATGGTAAAAAATATACTACCAGAGATGCTATCTACCGAATTAATTTTTATCCCAATTTATACAACCCTAAATTTCCATTAACAGTTATTTCAGGCAATAATGAAGACGAATTAGTAAAATTTTTACAAGAACAATTTAAAGAATCTTGGGGTTATTTTTATTGGGATAATTGGGGTTATCAGATTTATACTAATGGACAGCGCAGTGTATTGGGCAATTTTTCAGAAGATTCAGCTTCATTATGGACTATCGATAAAAAATTACATTGGGATTTTGATTTTAAAGGCGAAATAGTAAAAGAAACTGCGTTAATTAATTATTATAATCACAGTGTTGAGGATGTTAAAGTGTTAACGGATGATTTAGATAAACACAATCAACAAAATTTAGCCGCTCTGGAGCAGTTTACCGGTAAAAAACTACAACACGGTATTAAATATCATTTGTATAAATCATCGGAATTAAAAGCGCTTATGATGGGCAATGCAGATCAAAGTATGATTGACTTTGAGGAGTATGCAATTCACGGAGTGATGTCCAACGAGTTTACCAGAAAATATGATGAAACATTTGCCATGCTTGTTGTCCGCAACTTGTTGGGACAACCTGCCATATATGCTTTAGAAGAAGGATTAGCGGTTAAATTTACTCAACAATGGCAAGGCACTTCTTACGCTTATTTAGCAGGTAACCTGGCTAAAGCAGATGCTTTACCCACCTTAGCTGCACTAATTTCTAACGATGCATTTGAGGGCGAATCAGATTACCTGATGCATATTGCATCTGCAAGTCTTGTCGATTTTCTGATTGATAAATATGGCGCTCAACAGTTTTTAGCCAATTATTTAAAATGGCAACAAAACAGTCCCGAATTAATTGCATTACAAAAAGAATGGTATGCGTTTGTAATAAATGCTGCAAACAATAATCAATTGAATTCAATATTAAAGGATACACCAAAACAATCATTTTATAAAGGCTTTAACTATGCACATGAAGGGTATCAAATTTATAATGGTTACATGGGATCTACTTCCGACCAATCAATTGACAAATTGAAAGAGTTGGGTGTAAATTCATTAACAATTATTCCCTACAGTGGATTCCGTTCTATGAATAAACCTTTTCCAATATCCTATACTACAGGTGCAGGAGGAGAAAATGATGCAAGTATATTACATGCTGCTTATTCGGCACACCAAAATGGTATGTCAGTATTGTTAAAACCACAATTATGGTCTTGGTTGGGATGGACAGGTGATATCACGATGACTAACCAAAAGGACTGGGATTTATTTTTCGAATATTATGAACAATGGATTATGCATTATGCCTTAATGGCCGAAATGTATCGCTTTGAAATGTTTTGTATCGGTGTTGAATTTCAAAACGCATCACTTTCGGAACATAACAAATGGGATGAACTTTTTGACAAGGTGAGGAAAATATATACCGGTAAAATCACCTATGCAGCCAACTGGGGGAAAGAATTTGAAACCGTTTCGTTTTGGGATAAACTGGATTTTATTGCAGTAAATTGTTATTACCCTTTGAGCACTAAACTGAATCCTACAGATGAAGAATTATTAACTGCATTTGAAAAAAACCTCGATGTAATTGAAACCGTTAGTAAAAAATATCAATTGCCTGTTGTATTTACTGAAATAGGATTTAAAAGTATTGCCGCACCATGGATACAACCACATAAAGATGCAGATGAACAGGATTACAATGAACGCAGTCAGCAACGTTGTTACGAAGTAATGATTAAAGCAATGGCAGATGAACCGTGGATAGATGGTGTTTACTTATGGAAATGGCCAAGTTATATGGATTTCAGCACCGAATACAATAAGGACTTTACACCATGTGGCAAGTTGGCTGAAAAAACAATCAGCAATTGGTTTTTAAATAGCAATAATTAATACGATTTAAATACAGTCGCCTTTGTATAACAACATGTAATCTACAACAGATTGAATAGCAGCTGTTTTCATGTCGCGTTTTAGCGATTTGTTATTTAATGTTTCTGCAGTTAATTTCCAGACTTTACAAAAGTCTGTATCCATTGCTTTTTGGGCTTTGGTAATATTTAATACAAGATGAATGGTGAAACTTGTTTTATTTTTTGCAGCAGCCTTTTCCAAAACATTGATAGCTTCATCTACAACAAAATAATTATCCATACCCATCAGATACCCTAAACAAAATAATTGATGCGCAGTTAAATCATCTAAGTTCAATTGAGCTGTGGTTATACCTTTCGACTTCGCTAAATATTCTTTAAATAATTCACTGTGATTAGTGCCGTCGTAGTTCCAACCTATGCCATTAATAATTGCTGCTTTAACATCAATAGGATTATCTTCGTTTAATAAGTATGCTGCAATTTCATCATTTAACCCACGGTTAACTTCTGCTTGAGATACAATGGAATAATCGTAATAACTGGCAGCAAAATATGTGGAAGTTAGTGGTGAATCAGCTTTTAGTGTATTCACCATTATTAATAAGCCTAAAACTAATCCTGTTATCTTAATTTTCATTTTGTATTGGTTGTTAATTCAAGTAATTCCGGATGTTGATAGAAGTAATAAATTAATGGAATGGAAATTGCCAATGCAATAATTAATGGCACTGTAAAACTTCTGTTTTTATAACTTACTTTTTTACCGATAAATCGGTTCCATAAAAGTTCAGACATAAATAAAGCTATGGCAGCTAATATCAATAATCCAAAAATGCTGCCTGGAGGTATTAAATACATATTTAACACTCCTACCAGTACAGTTAGCGCTAATGATAAAGATAAAACCTGCCATACACCGGCTTTTTTCACCGCGGCTACATTCATAGCCAGCAAAGCACCACCAAATAATGGCGAGAAAAATATAGTGAAAGCTAAAATCGTTGTTTGAGAAAAAAGCGTTGGTAAAGGCAATTCCGGTTCTATAACAATAGCTTCGGCTTCGGCGGCAATTCTTTCATCGTCCAGGCGCTTTGTTACCATGGCACGTAACTTGTCAACCCCTATTAACTGTAATTTACGCTTTTCAAACTCATCAATTAATGCCAATAACATACCATCGACATACTTTTCATGATTTCTTAATGCCTCCAATATGTCCTCATCAGCTAACCTTGCTACAACCATTTTGTAGGTATTATCCTGCATATCGATAAATTTATATTTTTGTATAATAATTGAATATGAACGTAAAACTACCGCTATTTCTCTGCTTTTTGTACTCTGCAACCGCATTTTCACAGTCGCCAACCACTGGTAACGGGCTTTTTGTCTACCAAGACTCCCTAAAAATCCCGCTAACCTATGAAATAGGCCCCGGACAATTAACGAAAAATGGTAGCCATTTTATTTTAGGGTTAATGGATGGAGAATTGGATGAATATGTTAATCTGGTTTCAGATATCTATTCCATCGACGTTTCCGCAACTAATCCAGCTTCAGCCATAAAAGGTTTTCAGCTCCCAAATGCACCTGATTCAGTGCGTTATTTTCAATGTTCAGCTTCGGCAAACGAAGAAGTGTTGGTGTATGTTTCCAACTTATATGCCGGATGGAATGACAACGAACTAGCCATTTCCTACAAACAACCGGACGGCACATATGGCAAACATAGAATGTTAAAAGAACTAAACGATTCACTGGAAAGTGATGCTTACCCATGGATATCAGCTGATGGTTTGCGCATTTATTACAATAGGAATTTTAAGATGTTATATGCGGAAAGAAAAAGTTGGGATGAACCATTTTCTAAACCTGTACCTGTAACGTTTCAAGGTCAGGTAAATCTGGAAATAGTTAGCGCCTGGTTTACGGATGATGAATTAAATATGTTTATTGTTGCCAATAATGTAATTTATCGTGCTTCCCGTAAATCGATTAATGAACCATTTTCGTTTCCTGAAGTATTTACCAATGAATTCAAAGACGTTTACTTTATTGCCGGATTGAGTTTTATGCCGGACAAAAAAACATTATTTTTATACTATTCTACGGAGGACAAACAAAGTATTTTAAAATACCAACTCAAAAAAGGTAAAGCCTGGTAAAAAAAGTTGCATATCTGATTTTGGCGATTGTAATGGGTTTAACTCAATGCAAAAAAGATACGTTTGAAATTGATTATAGTAACTTCAATAAGGTAATTAAGAAGGGAGCGTTTGAGATTTATATCCCCAAATATCTGCACTTAGATAAAAAATTACAACCAAAAGCTGCTGTTGCTTATTCCGATAGCCTGAATAACTCATTTTATATCATCATCAGAGAAGAAATTCCCGATACCGAAGATGACAGTATAACTATCACCCTTGAAAATTATCATAAGTTCGCCTGTAATGGTATTAGCACACAATTAACAAAAAGTGATATTGATGAAGCTGTTGCAGACACTTTAAATCTTGTGCCGGCACTTTCCAGCACAATTGATGGCAAATTCGGTGATCACAAAGTATTTTATACCGTTACTACATTAAAAACTTCATTATATTTTTATCAACTTATTGGCTGGACATTGTATAGCTACCGCAATACAGTTGGGACAGACTTGATCAATGCCTCTAAATCGTTTGCTCCGGTTGAATAACTTACCCTCTCCTTCCTTATCTTTGCAGGTAATGAAACATTTTACATCTATTATTCGGTTACTATCTATTGCACCATTGTTTGTAATGGCAATGAGTTGCAGTAATAAATCCACCGACAATCAAAATCAAACAACTAAGCAGTTAACTTATAATCGCAATACTTTTTTTGGAGAAATTATTTATCACTCAACAATTGAAACAGCTGATTCTAATGTTGCTATTGCCTTTAAAACGCTCAGTCCTTCAATTGTTCATATTTATGTAGATTCCAATAATTTTAGATTAATTGAAACTGGTGGACTTTCGCATGGTAACGTGATAATTTTTAAAGATGCTAAAGAAGTTTGGCAACTAGATTCCATTAAAAAAATAGCTCATCTCGGCGAATATTCTGACTTTGCAGACCCAAGCAGCACATTAAAAAATACCATGCCTGACCACTACGCACCAACTGTTGTTGCAACTAACGACAGTGCTGTAATTGCAGGGCATACCTGCGATAAATTCAGAATAACGCGCTCAGGTTTTATTCCACAAGCTGATACCGCATACATTTGGGTTGCCCGTGATATTAAATTCCCCTCAAGCAGATTTGATATTCAAACAGAAATTAATCGCGTTGCTGTTCCTGCACCTTTATATTTAGGATATGAAGATGGTGCCATCTTAAAATTTGAAGTAAGAAGTAAAACCAATATCCGAACTATGGAAGTAATAAGCCTGAAAGAAAATTCGTTTCCTCAGGACATATTTGTAATTCCTTCCAACTATCAGAAAAAATGATGAAAATTTACTGCTCCACAATTGTTTTTTTATTAATGGCCTTTATTGCCAATTGTCAGCAATATCAAATTGAAATTATACCAACAAATACACCCACAAGTATTCGTGGATTAGCGGCACTCAACGATTCAGTTTTTTGGGCAAGTGGAAGCAATGGATATGTTGGGCATTCTACGGATGGTGGTAAATCATGGCAGTTTAAACAGATTCCCGGTTACGACAGCGCTGAATTTCGCGATATAGAAATAATAAACGAAAAAACTATTCTCGTAATGAGCAGTGTGCAGCCAGCTTGTATTTTGAAGTCAACTGATAAAGGAAATACCTGGAAAAAAGTGTATGAGGATAATCGACCTGAAGCATTTTTAGATGCGATGGATTTTGTTGGCAAAAAAGGCATTTGTGTTGGGGATCCGATTAATGGGAAGTTTCTTGTATTACAAACTACAAATAAAGGTGATAGCTGGCATATCAATGAACAATGTTCAGCAGAAGACAGTATAGCAGCATTTGCAGCAAGTGGTTCAACAATTCAATATCTAAAAAAAGGACATATCTTTTTTGGCACCGGAGGAAATAAAACACTGCTTTATTATTCTGAAAACGACGGAAAATCTTGGCAAAAAACAGCTGTTCCTTTACAATCCGGTGCGCCCTCCAAAGGCATTTTTTCTATTGATTTTATAGATGCAACTATAGGCGCTGCAGTGGGCGGAGATTATGTTTCTCCAAACGATTATACCGGAAACTTTACCATGTTAGTGAAAAGCGACAGCGCGTGGAAATCACCGCTTAGTACTAATCCAAATGGTTACCGTTCTTGTATTAAATTTATTAATCCTTATTTGCTAATAGTCTGCGGAACAACAGGAGTTGATATCTCAAAAAACTTGAGTTGGATGAATATTAGTTTGGAAGGTTTTAATGTAATCGCCATTTCTCCATCTACAAATACTGTTTTATTAGCAGGTAACAACGGAAAAATTGGCAAACTCAAACAAAACTGATTGTTTATTAATTTCTAAACCAATTGCGTTCTCCCATTTTGAATGCAAGGCTGCGATATAAATCAATAATATCATCCCATTCGGTTCTTTCTAATTGGTTGATAATATTCCAACTTTCATGAAACCAATGTTCTTCATCCGGAGAAACAGGTCTGTTTTTATCAATCGCTAATTCGGTTAATCCCAAAGCGATTTCTATTGTAATTAACGGTGCATTTATTTTAGCTTGCATACGACTATCATGGCGCAACTCAGTTACACGTTTCCTCAATTTTTCACTCAGCGCTCCTAACGTCATAATGTTAGCGAATATTTTAACGTAAAGTTTCTTGGTGCATCCATCATAGCAGGACGTGAACTATATTCCCGGTTTAATACATTATTACATAATAACGATACCTCACTACTTGAATTTATGTTATAGGCAAGTCTTATATCTACTATCCAATCACCATCAGCATGTTCATCGCGATATTGTTGCAAACCATCAATAATATATAAATTAATTGCTGGAATTATCGGGTCAACAAATGCAGCATCAACTGCTTCCATAAAACTATTGTAATTACAAGTAGCCCCTATACGAAATTTCTTGATAGTGGATTCAACATCAAATTTAACGGTGTGGCGAAAACGATATTTTAATACGTTGTAATCAGCACTAGACAACGCATTTTGAATAGAATCGAAATCTTTAAATTTCGGGTCGATGTAAGTATATCCTGCAATTAAAGTTGTTGGCACTGTTCCAATCCTTCCTTCTCCGATAAATGAAATTTCCCCACCCATAATTCTGGTATCGCCAATATTTAGTGACATAAATCCGGGGAAAGGATAATACCCGAACGTAAATTCCATCATGTTATCATATTCAGAAATAAATCCTGAAACATCTATCACGCCTTGCCAGTTACTAATTTTAACACCTTGTTTAACGCCTAATTCGCCACTCCATCCTGTTTCTGATGTTAAATCAGGATTAGGATATATACTTAAACCTGTTACGGAAGTAGAAATATATTTTTCAGCAATTGTAGGAAAACGATATCCCTGTCCCCAAGAAGCACGAATAAAAGTATAATTCGCTACCTGATAATTAGCACCAAGTCTGAACACCGGCCTCGATTCTTTTAAACCAGCAATTTGATTAAATTCGTAACGCACACCTCCACTTACATTTAATTTATCAAACCATTTTTTATCAAGTTGTAAATACACCGCTTCATTGCTGGTATTATAGGTTGAATCGCCATATAATTCGGCACTTACCATCGCATAACTTGCCAATACACCTGAACTAACTACTAAGGCATATTTATCTAAATGTTTTTGATATTGGTATTCACCATAAAATAAATCGTTGAAATTACTTTGTTCAGTAGTAACAGTTTTGTTATGATTGCCATAATAACGGGATAAAATTTTATGTCTGTTGCCATGTTCATCGTACCAATTTAAAAATGGATCAACCGTAATTTTAAACCCTTGATTAAAAGCTGTAGTTCCCGGTGCGGCTACATATAATCCGGAATCAATGCCATCCCAAAAAAAGAAACTTGACGAGCGGTTTACCTGTGCATTTACATTTAAACCAACTGCTAAATTATTATTGATACGATAACGCGTATTAATATTATAGCGTGCACGACGCTGATATATTTCTTTTAAATAACTATCCTGTGTGTACACATAGGCTCCAGTTACTAAATCAAATTTTCCGAATTTTTGGCGATGGGCAAAATTTGCTCCGGAAAAAAACGGAAAATCATCTGCCCACCATTTTTGTGCGGTATCGGCAGGTGAATTATATACACCACTGAATAATGATAATTTAGTTACCGGCTCTGCTGTTGGATAAGCAGTGCGAACATTAATAATACCGTTCAACGCACTCGATCCATATAAAGCACTGGCAGCACCTTTAATAATTTCCACCTGCTGAATATTTTCCATCGGAATAAAATCCCAGGAAGGAAATCCTGCGTCACCGGTTAAAATGGGTAAGTCATCCATTAAAATTAACACGCGACTACCGGCGCCATAACTATATCCTGAACCACCTCTAATATTCGCCTGACCATCAATAACACTCACACCCGGAATTCGTTGAATGGTTTGATCCAATTTTACATCATTGGTATTTTGTATTAAATCAGACTTAATCACATCTATTGTAACTGTCTCCTCTCCTAGTTTCTTTTCGAATTTACTTCCTGTTACTACAATCGTATTTAAAATACCATCAATTGGCTTTAGGGCAATATCTACAACCAAGGAAGTGCGTTCAGTTAGTGTAATTGTTGCACTTTGTTTTTCATAACCAACATAACTGGCAGTAAATGTATAACTACCCTCGCTCGTTACAATTTTAAACGAACCATCAATATCCGTTGCTGTTCCTGTCTGATTATTAAGAAAAACGGTTGCCCCAATAAGGGGTTCTTTGGTATTTGCATCTGTAATAACACCGCTAAAAATTGCTGTTTGCGCCGAACCAAGTTGGCAAATAAGCGTCACAAAAAGCACGAATAGGCTGTTCTTCATAAATATGTGTGATTGTGGGGGGTAAAGTTAGCCAATGTAAGCATACGTCAAAACGATAAATAGTGAGTTTATAAACACCTCCAAACCACTTTATTTCGATTTTGAGCATTTGAGTACGATATTTGATTTATCTACCTTTGTAAACTAATCGACTGTTATGAAAAAATTATTATTTGTGTTATCCTTTGCTGTGCTTATTACAGCATGTTCACGTGTGCCTATTACGGGAAGAAAACAGGTACACCTATTACCTGAAAGTCAAATGATTGCTATGAGTTTAACTGCCTACAGCGACTTTTTAAAAGAAAGCGAAGTGGTGGGTTCAGGCCGCGATTATACTGCTGTTAAGCGTGTTTCGGACAAATTAATTCCGGCTGTGGAATCGGTGTTAAAAGCTGAAGGTTATGAAGAAATGATTGCCGATTACCAATGGGAAGTAAATTTGGTAGAAAGTGATGAACCAAATGCTTGGTGTATGCCCGGCGGTAAAATTGTGGTATATACAGGTATTTTAACTTATACCAAAGACGACGCTGGTTTAGCCGTGGTGTTAGGTCACGAAATTGCCCATGCCATAGCTCAGCACGGTAACGAACGTATGAGCCAAGGGTTGCTGGCAGAAACCGGTTTTGTGGCTTTAGACATTGCTTTAGCTAATAAACCAACCGAAACCAAGAACTTGTTGATGACAGCTGTTGGTGTTGGAGCACAAGTTGGTGTATTATTACCTTTTTCCAGAACACAGGAGTCTGAAGCTGACCGTTTGGGTTTAATTTTTATGGCAACTGCCGGATACGATCCACATAATGCCATTAACTTTTGGCAACGAATGAGTGCAAATGGAACTTCCATACCTGAATTTTTAAGTACGCACCCAAGTGATGAAACACGTATTAAAAATATTGAAGAAACCTATATGGTTGAAGCGATGAAATATTATAAAACAAATTAATATTTCTAGTTTTACAATGTGGCTGTCATAAAACCAAACGTATTCCAATATTGCCTTAGTTTTTTAAAACAAATAAAGGTAGAAACAACTTCCGGCGAATATTCAGGTCCGCTGGAAGTTGTTTTATTTGAAGGACGTTATATGCTAAACAGCGAAAACGCCACCTATTCGTTCGAAGATAAATATACCTCCTATCGCACTGCACTTTTTACGATTGCGAATGAAATAAAGTCTATGCAAAGTGCGCTGGTATTGGGTTTGGGACTTGGTAGTATTCCATACATGTTACAAACAAAGTTTGGATTTACAGGAAATATCACCTGTGTTGAATTAGATAAAACAATAATTCGTTTAGCAAAAAAATATTATCCTGCTCAGGATTTATTGTCTGCACTTGACATTCATGATAGCGACGCATTAATGTGGATGCAATTAAATAGTCAGCAATTCGATTTAATAACGGTAGATTTATTTATAGATAAAAATGTACCTCGTCAATTTCATTCGGAAACATTTTTGCAACAATTAAAAAATAGTTTATCTGCAAATGGCATTTTACTTTTTAGCCGCTTGTCAGAAAAAAGCCGCTCAGAAAAAACACTCATCGAAAATCTCAAAAAAGTATTTCCATCAGCAATAGAAATTGATACCGGAGGAAACTTAATTTTGTGCT
>DAORKJ010000008.1:22323-39242 GCA_035439505.1 Chitinophagales bacterium | reverse complement strand
ATGGCGATTTACATCTTGCTGCACGAAACCTATTTGCTGCTTTGCGCAGATTAGAAACTTCAGGAGCAGAAATAATTCTTGGTGAATTTGTTCCTGATAATGGCATTGGTATAGCTATAAATGACCGTTTAACTAGAGCTTCAGCGTAATTTTATTAATCCTGTTAATTCAAAAGATATTTATAACTTTGCACCGTGAAATTGTGTTAAAAAAATTGGCACGGTTTTTACAATTATACCTATCATAAAAAATCAATAAACAAAATGAAAAAAGCAACTTTACTCCTGGTTATGGTAACCGCCTTTCTGTTAAATAACAGTTATGCCCAGGTGACTACAAAAGGTGGTTCTACACCTACTGAAAAAACAGACAAGGGTGACAAAAAAGACAAAGTTCAGTCTGAAATGTCAAACGATGCTGCTTTAACAGCTAAGGAGTGGACAACTAAAATGGATGAAATCTGTAATCTTGATCCTACACAAGAAAAAAAGGTAATGGAAATCAACCTTAAATATGCCAACAAATTGGAAGATTTAAAGACCAAATACAAAGGCATGGAAAATCCTAATGCAGATGCTGCTAAATCTGAAAAAGATGAGTTGACAAAACAACGTTTTAAAGACTACTCTAATGTGCTGTCAAAAGACCAAATGCAGAAATTTAAAGATTACCGTCAAACTAAAAAAGGTGAAGATGGCGCTGAAGCCGACAAAGCCGGAAAAAAAGATGACGTAAAAGAAAAATACAAAAATGCTACTCCTGAAGAAAAAGAAAAAATGAAAGAAGAAATGAAGGAGAAAAAAGATAAAAAAGCATCTAAAGAGTAATTTTCAAAATATTACCAAAAGGCTGTCTCAAAAGGACAGCCTTTTTTTATGTACTCACTTATCGATTACTGATAAAACTATTGGATTACTCAGCAGCTAATCGATTAATGAGTAGCCTATTCATATTGGAAGACAATAAACTCAAATCCCTTTACAACACTGGTGTATATTGGATTTAAATGAGAATATCAGTTTGTTAAATCAGCAACAAAATTGAATGTTGTTTTAAACACTTAATCCAGCCCTGACAAGAGCTTTTCTGTTTTTGTGAAGATGTATTTAGCGTTATTTATTGCGGGCCACCCAAGCATCAGCAATGCCGGTAGCTTCAACAAATGCTGCTCTAAATGCAGAAGGAGTAGTTTGTTCCGGTATATCAACCGCAGCAACTTTATATTTACCCCAGGTTTTTATATAACCGGTGTAACCTTTGGCTAGCAATTTAGCCAACACTATTTCCACTTCAGCATCAGAATAAAATGAACCAGCTGATATAAAATAGGTTGATGCAACAGGAGTTGCGATTGTTGTGTTATTAACTGTTTCAGGTGTTGTAATAGTATTTAAATCCGCTTCTAATGTAACCAAAGTTGTGGTATCGGTTTTCCTGAAAAATAAAATGGAGGGATTTATTTCGAATTTAACAGGTTCATATTTTTCTAAGAGGTAATTATTTTTGGTAAACACTTTTTGAAACCCAAAAATTTCAGAATAATTAAAACCGTTCATGCTCGATTGAATAAAAATCTGCATGGTAAGCATCGTTAATAATAATACTGCCGCAATTGGTAATAACGCATCAGTAGATTTTTTCTTTTTAACCGGTTTTTCAACAACAATAGCCTCCATTTGTTTTACTACAGCTGAGTCCGCATAATCTCGTGCAATAGGTTGTGCTGTAAATGAATACAAACCGTACGACTGCATGAGGAAATTGTGAGAATTATCGGCTAAAAACTGGATATTGTTTTCAACGTCCATTATCAGACGACCAATGCCGGCTAATTTCACCGGTTTACGCTCTTGTAATGCTGATTGTATTTGTGCAACAAATTCATTGATTTGTCTTTCTGCCTGATAATGGCTGATTCCTTCACTTTTAGCAATCTGATTAACCAATAAACCATCGTTATTGGTCAATTTCACGTTAAAAGCCACACTTTTTGAAGGGCTGTTAAAAATAAAGGAGGTAGGATGCACCTTTGCAGGCTGATAATTGGTCACAAACCCGCCAAAACCGGGCACAATCACACAATTGTGATCGTAAAGTAGTTGGCTGATATGTTGAGCTATCTGGTGCACCGATCCGTATTATATGGCAAATATCATACGGACCGGGTGTTAAAAAAATGTGAAGAAATCCACCGATTGTTTAAAACGTGAACGACAATCCGCCCAAAGCCTGAATTCCGTAGGAAGGATAGTTATAATAGCGCTGGTATTTAAACGAGGCCATATTGTTCACGTTAACGAAAATGTTGAAATATTTGGAATAAGCATAGTTGGCTGACAGGTTTAAGTCCACAGCACCTTTAATTTCCTCTTCTGCACCATCAGGTAATAACGCATAAGACTTATTAACCCCGAAGATATTTGCCTCCATACTGAGTTTCTGGTTGAATTTGTACTGCCCATTAATCGTCCATTCAAGTGTTGGACGATGATAAGGCTTGTCAATGATGTCCACTTCAGAGAAAGTAAACACATTCAACGACCCTGTTACACGAAAACGGTCAGCATCAAAATAACTCAACTCCAGATTTCCACCCCAAATGGTGGCATCAGCATATATAATATCAAATCGTTTTGTATCCACTGAATCGGTTACATAAAACGGCATATCCTTAGCCAATTTCTGATAACCTTTAACCATAAAACTGAAGTTACCATAAGTAGCACCTCTTAATCCTGCATGAATTTCGTTAATAGAAGTGTTTTTAAATACAAGTGTATCTTTTACAAAAGGATTTTCCTCCACAATATTGGCAAAACTATTTACCTGTAAATGACCTTCCCATCCGGCAACAAAAACAAATTTATCGCCAATTAAATCATAACTAAATACCGCATCAGGCAACACATAAGCATTACTCGCTTTGTCAACCTTTGTTTCGATACCGGCATTCAGGGACCACTGATCGGTAATCATTTTATAATAAGGTTTTACCCCAATAAGTGAATTATCATGTTCGGTTACGCCTGAATAACTAAAATATTCATAACTTACTTCTGCACCTGCAATACTTTTGTTTTCCAATTTCTTTTCGCCCCAACCGGTCAAAAATGGATGAATCTCTTTGTTTTTATTAATATCGCGAATGCCATCAACACCCAATTGTAATCCAAAATCCATGTTTAACGGATTATCACCGATATTATGAAATCCAATACTACCGCCATAGTTATTAAAAACCTGGCGTACATCTTCAGATTTAAACGAAGTGTCATCCGGATTATAACCATAATATTGTAAGGTATTTCTGGAATAAAATGCATTTATCGGCAATGCATATTTATCATCAAAGTAAAAATTGGTACTTCCACCCGCTCTTAAATCGCTATAATTTTGATTTTCTACCTTACCATTCGAAGAAATATATTTACCATATAAACCATAATTATATTTTTTATTTCTATCGCTGTTCAGATACACCTCAGCAAGTGGGGTAAATTGTGTTCCAAATCCGGCTTTTACATATACATTTTCGAGCTCAGTTGGTTTTGCATCAGGTAAACGAATAGGTTTAACCTTTACAGGCTGATACGGAATCTGGTAAAATTCAATAGGAATATTGTATTCCTGAGGCTCAGGTTTTGTTTTATTTTCCGGCAATTCCGCATTAAAGTTTTCTTTTACCGCATCTGCTAAAACAGGATTGTAACCACTCACCACATCCACATCTTCGTCACCTACATTAGTTTGTGCCTGTAAATGGTTTGTGCTCATGGAAATTCCACAAACACAAACTGCAATTGTTATATATTTATTTATGTTCAACATTGTCGTTTTCTTTAGTTGTTATCGAAATTTAATTCCTCATCATCATTGGTATCTGTTGATGGTTTCCGTCTTCCTGATTTCTCCATTTGTTCTATTTGTTCTAATTTTTGTTTAGCCAATTCAACAAGTGAAGGATCACCTTTATAATTATCAATAATACTGTTTAGTGTTGCTTTTGCCTGAGCAAAATCTCCTTTAGCTGCACTTATATCAGCTAACAATATGTAACTACGCACAATCCATTCTTCATAAGCAGGCATATCATTAATTATTTCCTGGCATTTAGCTTTCGACTCATCCAATTTACCTTTTTGGAATAAGATATCAGCCATATGGAATCTCGACTCAACACCAATTTCGTTGGTTGTTAAGGCAGCCGCTTTTGAAAACGCATCGTAGGCTTTATCGATATTGTTATTACCTAAATGTGCTTGTCCCGCAAAATAATGCGCTTCAATTTTTTCGACATTGGTAACAAGGTCGCTACCTAAAATTCTGTTTGCATTAACAATTACCTGGTCAAAGTCGTTGAGGAAATATGCAGTTCGCAACAAACCAACCATAGCCACGAATGTATTTTCTTTATAATCAGCAACATCATACAATCTGTCATAATAATCATATGCCGATTTATAATCTTCATTTTGGTAATATTCAATCCATCCAGCGCGAACAAGAGCAGATTCCAGATATTTTGTTTTGTTACCTTTTATTATCGATTCGAAATCAGGTAATGCTTTGCTGTATTGTTCTACTTTGTAATAGGATTCACCGCGGTAAAATTCCGATTCCGTTTTATATTGTCCTTTCGGGAATTCACGTAGATAATCTGAAAATGCTATTGCTGCGCCACTGTATTCACCTAAATCATATTTGTTTTTAGCATAATTATATTTTTCTTGATCAATTGCAGAAGTTGGCACAACACCATCTGCAGCATCAGTATCACCGGTTTCCTCCACAATATCCAATAAACCATCTTTAGCTTCATTTCCTTCTGGTGAATTCGGCGACATTTCATAAGCCATTTTATAATACTTCTCTGAATTAGCATAATCTTTTTCATTAAAGTAGATTAATCCTAATTTCAAATATGCCTTAACAGCATAACTACTGTTGGGTTTTGAAGCAACTAATTCTTTAAATGCAGTTATGGCACTTGAATTTTGTTTCATAATAAAATAGGTATTGGCTATTTCATACAAAGCATCATCCATGTATAATGAATTTGGATATTTGGTTTTAATTTGCTGAAGTGTGCTGATTTTACCGTTGTTATTATTTTGTAACCCCTGCAACATCCCTTTTTGATACAAGGCATAATCAACACCTTTGCTGTTGTTATCAATAATTTTACTGTAGTTCTGCTCAGCTTTTTTATAATCTTTTGTCATGAAATAACAATCGCCTAATCTCAAAACAGCATCTATATAAACATTATTTTGCGTGATATCAGTTTTACTTGTTTTGAGCGAGGTAGTCACTTTACTGAAATAGTTGGATGCATTGCTGTACGATTTTTGTTTAAAATAACTATACCCAATTGTGTAGTTAGAATACGGAATGGTAGTTTCCTCAGGTAAATCTTTAGCTACTTTAGATAAGTCCTGGAATTTTACATGATTATTAATAGCTAATGCATATTTATTTTCCGTATAACGAATTTCCCCTATCCAAAAATAACAAGCAGCCTGTAAATCAGCATCTATAGGATTTTCCAGCGACTGATTAAACATTTTATCTGCTTCATTATAATTTTTTTGGTTAAACAACTGCACACCACTGTAATAAGAAACTTTTTGATAGGCCTCTTTTAACTTTGGTGTTTTTTGAGGAATGTTATCAATAACTTCCATTGCGGCAACGTAGTCATTAGTATTTAATAACGAGCTGGCCAACAATTCCTGTGCTTCTGTTTTTTTCTTTCCTTTAGGATATTTTTTCAAATAATCTTGTAAGGCTGAAACAGCAGCTGTATAAAATGCCGACTCATAACTGAGTTTACCATAATTAAATAAGGCACTTTCATGTATCTCAGCATCAACCCCAATACGAGATGCTTCCATAAATGCATTTCGCGCTTCATCCTTTTTATTGAGCTCGATATAACAGTTACCATATAAAAATTGGATGTGCTGATATAAGGTATCATCATCGTCAGAAGTTTCTTTTAATGTTGCAAGCGCAGCATTATAATCTTTAGTTTGATAATGCGTAAAGGCTAACTGATAATAGTCTTCATCACGAATGTTTTTAGCCTTTTCAATATAATAGCTTAAATACGGTAAAGCTTTTTTATAATTTTCTTTATAAAAATAAGCCTGGCCTAATAAACTGTTAATTTCTGCATAATATACCAGTTTGGTATCAGCCATCAGCGGTTCAGCATATGATATTACCTTTTCGAATTTCTTTTGTTGGAAATAAATATTCGTCATATAATAAGGCACAACCGATGAGTATGGTGGAATATCTTTAACAATTTCGAAACAGCTCAGTGCATTTTCATAATTGCCTTCCTCCTGCTGAATAAATCCGTAATAATAATTTGCGCCATAATAATAAGGGCTGTTTGCTTTGTCTTTTAATTGAGCAAACATTACCTTGGCTTCGGTGAATCGTTTTTTATTAAATAAGCTATAGCCGAATTGGAATTTATATAAATCGCGTTCAACAAGCGATAAATCTTTAACATCTACTTTTTCGAACCAGGTAACAGCGTTGGTATATTCTTTTTTGTTGTAATAAATTTTACCCAACTGATTGTATGCGGAACCCAACAACACATGTCCGGGATTATTTTCAACGAAATCTAACATCCGTTTTTCTGCATCAGGGTTCTGCAGCTCAATAGCGCAGATGGCGCCATAATACTGACTATTAGCCACAAATGTGATGATTTCTCCGTCAGTCCCTTCAGGTTTAATGGCACCAACCGTATTAAATAACTCCTGTGCTGTGGAGTACATCTGATTTTCAAATAACTCCATCCCCTTTTTGTAATCTTTATACAAATCGGTATAAATCATTGATTGTTGAGCCTGAACTTGCCTGAAAGCACATATCAGTAGCAGAACAATTACAAATTGTATTTTATTTTTTAACATAATTGAATTTCAGTAAAGTAAACCTACACTATAGGCAAAATAGTAACATGAAAAAATCGAGCCGAAAATTACGGCTATTAACGAGTAGTAAGCATCAAATCATATGAAAATGAATAAACACGGCTTTGTTGATAATGAACGTATATGGGCATATTTTTATTATGCTAATCATTTACTGACAAAAAACTGATCTTGTTAATTGGGAAATACCATCAATTAAATATCCATTCAACTATTAAATTGCTTTTGTTTTAGCGACCCATGTTGCATCCCCGTAATAAAACCACCTGTTATTAAATTTGACTGCAGTAAATTCAAATTTATAAGCCTCTCCTTCAGCATCAAATTTAGCTGAAACCTTTGATGTGGGGAGCTTCCCGAACTTGGCATCTATTTTTGTGGATCGCGCATACACGGTGTTTTCCCAGGTTGGCATTGCTAATTGAACTGTATGAAAATTAGCTTCCGCAGTTTGACTAAAGGCCTGGTAAGCTAAATCGATATCCTCGTATACCATACCTTTTTCTTCTTCTATTTTGCGGAATGTTCCTTTATCGGGCAATAACATTGACGATTTTTGTATATCATTGTCCCTCAACGTATCGAATAATTTTTTTGACAGTGTTTCTGTATCTGCAGCACCGCGTTCGGTTTGTTTGCATGAAAATAGCAGGCAAACTGTGGTGAAAAGGATAAGTGTCTGTTTCATGAATATTCGGGTTGTGGTGTAAAATTTAGGTATTTTTCAGAGACTAACAAATAATTAAAAGCAAAAATCGTAAAAGGTTTTTTAACATTTAATCATGACGGTAAGCATATATACAGACGGGGCGGCAAAAGGTAACCCTGGTCCTGGTGGTTTTGGCACCATTTTAAGGTTTGGTAAACATGAAAAGGAGCTTTCCGGGGGATTTAGGAAAACAACTAATAACCGCATGGAATTAATGGCTGTAATTGCCGGATTAGAAGCGCTGACAAAGGATGGGCTTCAAATCACCATCTACTCCGATTCGAAATATTTTATTGATGCAATTGATAAAGGATGGATATATAATTGGATGAAAACCAGATTTGCCAAAAAGAAAAATCAGGACCTTTGGATGCGACTGATGCGGAGTTATGCTAAACACAAGGTAAAACTCGTTTGGGTTAAAGGTCATGCCGGTCACCCCGAAAATGAAAGATGTGATGCACTGGCAGTTGCAGCTGCAGAAGGTAATCGTTTGACCATCGACGAATACTACGAAACCAACGAATTATTTAGCAAAGACTAAGCGCGTGCCGATATTACTTTCTGGACAACTCCAAATGACGCTCCAAAAACTCCTCTATCTTTTCCACCATTGCACTTGAGCCGATATATAAAGGTGTTTTTTGATGTAATTCTTTAGGTTCAATATCCAGAATACGTTTTGTGCCGTTGGAAGCCATTCCTCCTGCCTGTTCAGCAATAAAGGCTAATGGATTACATTCATACAATAAACGCAACTTGCCTTTTGGCGATTTTGCCGTTTCAGGATAGAGATAAACCCCTCCTTTCAGCATATTGCGGTGGAAATCGGCAACTAATGAGCCAATGTATCGACTTGTATAAGGTCGTTGCGTTTTGAGGTCTTCTTCCTGGGTATATTTAATATAACGCTTCACACCCTCAGGAAAATGCACGTAGTTACCTTCATTAATGGAGTAGATAATGCCTTTATTCGGAATAGTTATGCCCGGGTGCGACAAACAAAATTCACCAATAGATGGGTCTAATGTAAATCCGTTCACACCATTACCGGTTGTATACACCATCATGGTTGATGAACCGTAAATAATATAACCGGCTGCTGCCTGTTCGGTCCCTTTTTGAAGAAAATCCTCCAAAGTAGCACCACCACTTAGGCTCAAACGGCGGTAAATGGAGAAAATAGTCCCGATAGACACGTTAACATCAATATTGCTGGAACCATCTAACGGGTCGATTAATACCACATATTTACCTGATTTGGAGATAGCACCGTTAAAACTGATGAAATTATCTTCTTCTTCACTGGCAAATCCGCATACTTCACCACCTGCCATCAGTGCACTCATAAATTGATTGTTAGCGTAAACATCCAGCTTCTGCTGCGCTTCACCACTCATATTTTCGCTGCCCTGAGCACCTAAAATATCAACTAAACCGGCTTTATTTACTTCGCGGTTGACAATTTTAGCGGCAATACTGATATCTGATAATAAGCGGGTAAGTTCTCCGGTAGCGAAGGGGAAATCGCTTTGACGTTCAATTACAAATTCTCCTAGTGTTTTTACCTTCATAAGTCCGATTGTTGATGCAAAGTTAACACAAAAACCTGCTGTTGTAAGAATTTTATGGGTAACGACGTATTTTTGAGACATGGATTTTTACATCAGAAAGGCTGTAACTGCCGATATGTATGCTGTTCACGGCATGGTAAAACAATTGGCTACCTACGAAAAAGCTCCGGAGCAAGTGGTGACTACCCCTGAGTTATATATTATTGATTTTGAAGCAAATAAGTTCGATGTAATAGTAGCCGTTTCCGCTAAAAACGAGGAAATTATTGGCATGGCACTTTATTATCAGGCATATTCTACCTGGAAAGGTGCTTATATTTGGCTTGAAGATTTTGTTGTGGATGAGACCTATAGAGGCAAAGGCATTGGCAAACTCCTGTTTGATGCTGTGCTAGATGAAGCTAAAAAGCAAAACTGCATTTTGAAATGGCAAGTACTGGATTGGAACGAACCGGCAATTCGTTTTTACAATAAATATCAGGCAGAGTATTTACACGACTGGATTACTTGTCGATTAGCTTAATACAATTTTCTTCATCGGGTTAGGTTTGTTATCAATTATCAGCATCTATCTTTGCAGCATGAAAGTTTTCAAATTTGGCGGGGCATCAGTTAAAGATGCAGCGGGTGTAAAAAACGTAGCAACAATAATTAAAAATTACACAGGTGGTAATGCAGTTATTGTTGTATCAGCAATGGGAAAAACAACAAATGCCCTTGAACAAATTGTGAATTTGGGTTATGCCAATAATGACTACAACGAAGCAATAAATCAATTATTTAACAATCATCAAAACATTATCAACGATTTACAAATTCATGTTGAATTACCTTATTTTATTGATTTAATTATTCAGCAAATTGAAGGCAATCGCCACATGGCATATCCGCAATATTATGATCAGGTGGTTAGTATTGGGGAATTAATTTCAAGCAGTATTTTAAGTGCCTATTTATCGCAACAAAATATCGATAATACCTGGATAGATGCGCGCACATTAATTGCTACTGATAGTACATGGAGAACCGGAGTGGTAAATTGGGAAAAAACTTCACAACAAATAACAGCAACCGTTTCACCAATTTTACAACAAAATCATATTGTTACGCAAGGATTTATTGGAGGTAATCAAAAATACACAACTACATTAGGCCGAGAAGGTTCTGATTATACCGGTGCTATTTTTGCCAATATATTATTAGCTGAAGGTTTATGGATTTGGAAAGACGTTCCTGCTGTATTAAATGCTGACCCAAAATTATATCCTGATGCAATTGAAATACCGGAACTTACTTATTATGAAGCAACAGAAATAACTTATTACGGCGCATCGGTAATTCATCCAAAAACGATTCATCCACTTGAACAAAAATCAATTCCTTTGTTTGTGAAATCATTTATTAATCCTGAGCTACCAGGAACTGTGATACAAACTAACGACAAGGTGATTGATTACCCGCCAATTACCATGGAAAAGCCCAACCAGACGCTTATTTCAATTATTCCGTCGAAAGTATCATTTGTTGATGATGAACAAATGGCCATTATTTATAATGTATTTATCAAACACAAACTCAGTATCAATATTATTCAAAAAGCTGCACAATCGGTATCGGTTGTTGTTGATGATAATGATGATGTAACGCGAATAATAAAAGATGAATTAAAACTTATTTTTTCACAGGGAGAAGTACGTTCAAATAATAAATTAAAATTGATTACAATTCGGAATTATATTGTAACAAAAGCAATGAAATCATTTGCTAACGGCCAAACACCTTACCTTGAACAGGTAACTAGAAAAACAATGCAGGTGTTATTATGAGTATGGGCGTTCTAAAATGATACTGCCTATAATAGCATTTCGTAAATCAAGTTCGAATGGAACACCCTGTTCCTCTTGTGCTTCTGAAGTATAAATCTTTTTATCTAATTTACTTGATTCGGCATCGTGTTCGCGTTTGCGTTCTTCGCGAATAAATTTCTTGAATTCCGCATCTGATTTTTTTTCTCTATCAGAGATAACATCTTTGGATTGATAAACTTGTTGAAAATTAACTTCCGGCTTAACCTTTTTAACTTCAACATGTGGTTTAACTTCTTTTACCGGAATCATTTTGCGTTCGGCATATGGAGGTATATTTTGTTTCGATTGTGTTTCCTCCATTTTTTTCTGGAGTTCACGAAAAATATCCTGAAACGTTTGTTGCGGTTTTTGCTGAGAAGTAGAAACAGGTTTATTAGGGTCTTGTTTCCCAAACATCTTTTTAAAAAATCTGGAAATTAAATTGATTACGAAAATCCAGATAATTAACATGATTATAGAACCTATCCCATCCATGCCACTAAGATAATGGGTTTTTAGATTTTTTTGACAAATAGTTTTCCTTTTGCAATTCACATGCGGTTAAACAAGTTTCCGGCAGGTTATTGGATGGTATTTAGCAGCTTGAAATCGGAGAAGTTACTAATAGGTTTATGCACAAAAATGTTCAGAAAATAGTTGATTTTACAGGCCTTTGGAGGTTTTAAACGGGCAACGCAAGTTAAAGTTATCCACGATTGTTGATTTTAATTTCAGTGCTTTTTTGATGATGGCTTGGCAGTACATTTACTTTGTAGCCTGAGGAAAAGAGACTATGAAACTAAGTACGTTAGAAATCAAGGGATTTAAAAGTTTTGCAGACAAAACGGTATTGCATTTTAATGAAAACATTACCGGTGTGGTTGGGCCTAATGGTTGTGGCAAATCGAATGTGGTTGATGCTATTCGCTGGGTATTGGGCGAACAGAAGCCAACTGCATTAAGGACAGAGAAGATGGAAAACCTGATTTTCAACGGGACTAAGGCTCGTAAATCATCAGGAATGGCAGAAGTTAGCCTTACCTTCGAAAACACCCGAAACCTCTTAGCAACCGAGTTTTCTACCGTTACCGTTTCTCGTCACTACTTTAAAACAGGTGAAAGTGAATACCGCATCAACGGAGTAACCTGCCGCTTAAAAGATATTCATAACCTGTTCATGGATACAGGTATCAGCACCGACTCCTACTCTATTATTGAGTTGGGTATGCTGGATGATATTTTGCACGACAAAGACAATTCGCGCCGTAAATTATTTGAACAGGCTGCCGGTATTTCTAAATACAAAACACGCAAAAAGGAAACACTCAATAAATTGAGTGCAACTCAGGTTGACCTTGATCGTGTAGAGGATTTGTTGTTTGAAATTGAAAACAACCTTAAAGAACTCGAAAAACAAGCCAAACGCGCGCAACGTTACCAGAAATTGAAGGGTGATTATAAGGATAACAGTATCGACTTAGCTGTACTCACCCTGCAATCGCAAAAAGACGTTTACAAACAACTCAACGAGCAACAAACGGCTGAAAGCGATACAAAACTGCAGATTGAAGCCGAAATTCAGGCATTGGAAGCTAGTATAGCCGATAAAAAAACAGCTTTAATTGATAAAGAGCAATCACTCAGCAAACTTCAAAAGGACCTCAATGCTGTCACCAACGATATACATACCAAAGAAAATGACAGTAACCTCAGCAAAGAACGTATCAAGTTTCTTGAAGAAAAACAGGTTAGCTTAACTAAAAATATCAGTGAAGCTGAAGCTTACATCGCATCCACAGAAGGTGACATTGCAGGCTTAGAACAACGTGTAGCTGAAGAAATTGAACGTTTAGGTGGTATTAAACAGTCGCTCCAGAAATTTTTGGAAGAACTGGAAAAAGCCAAAAACGATCATGATGTTTTCCGTGAAAAACTGGAAACCACACAAAACATCTTTAAATCAGCTGAGCGCGAATTATACGATGTAGATAAAAAGATAGCCATCAACAAGGTGCGTTTGGAAAATTACCATCGCGAGTTAGGCAATATCGAATCGGATAAAGGAAGCCACGGTGATAAACTAGACCCTTTACGCACAGAATTAGTTGGTTTTGATGCCGCTAAAGCAGAGGCACAAGCTAAAGTTGATGATTTGGTGAAATCGGAAAATGAATTAAAAAATACGATTTCTGCGTTACAAAAAGACATTGAAAAAACGCGCACCGAATTAGGTAATGCTCGCAGAAGTCTCGATGCGAAGAAAAATGAATTTAATCTTACCAAAAACATGTTTGAAAGTTTTGAAGGATTCCCTGAATCTATCAAATACTTGAAAAAGAATGTGCCAAGTATGAAAGAGTCACCGCTACTTTCAGATGTGGTAAGTTGTAAAGATGATTATAAAACAGCCATTGAAAGTTTCCTCGACCCTTGGTTAAATTATTATATCGTTCAAAATATGGCTCATGCCATTGAAGCGGTAAATGAATTGGCCAATAAAGAAAAAGGTCGCGCTAACTTCTTTTTACTTTCGGAATTTAAAAATGGCAACGCTGCAAAACCAATTGATGGTGTAGTAGCTGCATTAGATGTAATTAGTGTAAACGATAAATATAGTGCACTGGTAAATCACTTATTGGGCAATGTATATATTGTTGCCGGAGATGAAGATTTTGCCGTTGTAAGTGCAAAAATAAGTGCTGCTCATCCTGATGTGCATTTATTACATAAATCAGGAAAAATTGCGAAGTCCGGAAAAACAATTACAGGTGGTTCGGTAGGTTTATTTAAGGGCAAACGAATTGGCCGTGAAAAAACATTGGAGACACTTGAAGCTGCTATCAAACAGTTTCAGGAGGAAGAAAGCGTAATTAATAATGCCCTTAAAGAAAAACAAACTCAATTACAGGAATTACAACAATCCAGTCACGATAAGGCTATTCAAATTGCCCGTGAAGAATTAAATAAAGTAGTGCAACAATCAATTGCAACCAAAGCGAGAATAGAATCGCTGGAGCAGTTGTTGCAACAAATGGAAGATAAAAAAGCAGCTTTCACCCGTCAAATTCAGGAAACTGATGAAGAGAGTATCAAGCTGAATGAGTCGCACGAAAAACAAATGGCGTTAAAAGAAGAACGTCAGCGCGAATTGTTGGATATGGAAGTTGCTTATCGCGAAGTAGCAGAAAAATTAAATTTCCATAGCAATCAGTACAATCAGGAAAACATTAAATACCATCAACAGCTCAATAAATTCCAAAGTGTTGAACAGGATTTAAATTACAAACGCTCACGCAGAGATGAGGCAATTGCGACTGTTAATTCCAGCAAGAAACAATTAGAGGAAGTTGTTCAGGAAATAACCGATACAAATGTTAAATTGGAAGAAATACGTGAGGTATTATTAAAAATGTACGATGAAAAGGCCGTGATGGAACAAATGCTCGGTCGTGAGGAAGAAACGTATTATGGAAGTCGTGGTGAAGTTGCTGAAACAGAAGAAAAAATTAAAGCATTACAGAAAAAGAAAGACAGCAGTGATCATGCATTAGGCTCAATAAAAGACAGCCTCAACGATATGAAGGTGCAGTTAGCCGGAATTAAAGAACGTTTGTGGGTGGAATTCCAGGTTGAATTAGACAGTATAATTGATAATGCACCTCCGCAGGATATCACCATTACTGAATTACAGGAAAAAGTGGATGCTGCTAAAAAACGGATAGAAAATTATGGGGAAGTAAACCCTATGGCTATTCAGGCATTTGAAGAAATGAAAACACGTTATGATTTTATTAAAACACAACGTGAAGATTTATTAAGTGCCAAAGCATCGTTACTTACTACAATTCAGGAAATAGATGAAACGGCAAGAAAAAAATTCGATGATGCATTTGTGCAAATTCGCGATAACTTCAAAATGGTATTCCGCTCATTATTTAATGAAGAAGATGATTGCGATTTAATTTTAAAAGACGACTACGATCCGCTCGAAGCACAAATTGAAATCATAGCTAAACCAAAAGGTAAAAAACCACAGGTAATTGACCAGTTGAGTGGTGGAGAAAAAACATTAACCGGTATGAGTTTATTGTTTGCACTCTACCTCATTAAACCGGCTCCATTCTGTATTCTCGATGAGGTGGATGCACCATTGGATGATAACAACATTATGAAGTTTAATAACACCATCAGAAAGTTTGCAGATAAATCACAATTTATTATTGTGACGCACAACAAACGCACAATGGCTGAAGTTGACGTAATTTATGGTGTTACCATGCCTGAACAAGGTATAAGTAAGGTTGTGCCGGTTGATTTTCGCGGCTTAAGTCAAAATTGATTGGAATTTTAGTTAAAATTTCTCAACTTTAACAATCTTATGCGTTTCAGGCTCATCGCTATATTATTGTTATGTTCCAAACTGGTATTTACACAGTCAACCGTTACCTATTATTTTAATAGTAGTTATAAGTTGGTGAGTAACCCTAAAAATGCTACTTACCGGGCGGAAGTTACTACGCTGACCAAAATTTTTGAAGGTCAGGCTGATATCAATGTTTATACCATTTCCGATACCCTCATTCAACGATATAGTTATAGCGATGTAAAAAAAGGCATACGAAGTGGTTCGCTGCTTTTATTTTATGAAACAGGTGAACCCAAACGGATGATTGTTTATAATACCGAAGGTCAGCCAATTGAGGATAAACAGTTTTTGCAGGATGGTCAAATTGATGTAATTACGAAATATCAAGGGCGGGTAATTACTGAATATCTGCATTTTTATTACCCAAATAAACAACTGCATAATGTAACCAAATTTGTTAGCGGAGGGTTAATTGATTCTTCAATTACTTATTATCAAAGTGGAGGTAAAAGGTCCATCATCACTTATTTTCCGGGTAAAACCGTAAAAACAAAAATTTTATATAATGAAGATGGCACTGTGTTAAGTCAGGTGATATATAATGAAAAAGGTGTTGTAACTTCTGAACTCAATAGCAATGCTGCAAATGCTCATCCTGATGACTTTGATATTTTAAAACAAGCTATTGAGTATAAAGGTGGAAGTGCTGCGTTGTACCAATATATTGGTGCCGAAATTCAATATCCACTTGCTGCTAAAGACAATGCTATTACAGGTACAACATATATTAAATTTTTTGTGTCTCCTACAGGAGAAGTAAGTAATGCCAGTATTTTTTTACCTACCTTTCCCCTACTCGATTTTGAGGCATTAAGAGTAGTACACAACATGCCTTCGTATGTAATAGGCAAACAGGAAAATGCAGGTAATGGCAGTTGGTATCGTCTCCCGGTAAAATTTGCATTGCAGCAATAAAATGGTATTTTTATTTCGCAATTAAATTTTCAGTCGCTTCTGTATGAAACCATTTTATACCATTTTATTTTTAATTATTTCGAATGTGTTTATGACACTTGCCTGGTATGGACATTTACAATTTAAAAAAATGGGATGGTTCAATGGTTCTGGGTTATGGGTAATTATATTAATCAGCTGGGGGTTGGCATTTTTTGAATATTGTTTTCAAGTGCCTGCTAATCGTATAGGCAGTTCAACCTATGGCGGGCCTTACAGCATGTTTCAATTAAAAATAATCCAGGAAGTGATTACGCTGGTGGTGTTTACCCTTATGGCTGTTTTTGTTTTTAAAACCGACACTTTAAAATGGAATTATCTGGCCGGATTTTTTTGTATGGTATTAGCTGTGTATTTTATCTTTAAAAAATGATGTATGAAAAAGTGGTTTGTAAATACTGAATTTGTGCTGTTGTTCCTGGTAATTGTTGCCATGATATTAAAACAACTTCA
>DAORKJ010000008.1:7377-22223 GCA_035439505.1 Chitinophagales bacterium | reverse complement strand
ATTATTCAGTATTTTATTGTAAGGATATTACATGCTGAGATTTTTAAATTTATTTTTTACCGCCAGCTTTCCATTATGGCTATGTCGGCGGCATTATGGTATTTAGGTTCAAAAACAATTATGTAATGGCAAAATCAATTCCACCAAAACCAATTACCACTTTTCAGGAATATTTCGATGCTGCACCTGCACATGGTAAAGCACATCTTGTAGCATTAAATAATATTATTCTGTCCGTTGTCCCGGATGCAGAACCCTACTTTAGTTATGGTATTCCATCTTACAAAAAAAATGGTGGATTAGTGGGAATGGGTGTGTTTAAAGACCATATCAGTTTATTTATGTTAAATGGTAGTTTTTTATCTAACCCTCCCATCGATTTAAGTAAATATCCGCAAACAAAATCGGCTATCCATTTTTCGTATAAAGAAAAATTGCCGACAACAATTATTAAAAAAATTATTAAGGCACGCCTCGTAGAAAATATAGCCAAAGAAAAGATTAAAGCAGAAAAAAAAGCAAAAAAATAATTTTTCATTTTAAATTCTACTAATATGCGTAATTGGTTGCTTGCATTATCAATTTTATTTATTGGACAAGCTTTTGCGCAAGCACCTGCTTTTCCATTTCCGCAACATACTACTTATACTGCAGGGTCGATTAAACCTAATGTAGTAACACAATCCGGTATGGACAAAGTGGTTAAACAATTTTATAATAAATGGAAAACCCGTTATTTACATAGTGGTTGTGAACCCGGGCATTATTATGTGTATTATAATTTCGAAGGAGGTGCCGACCCGGCTAATGCTATTTGTGTGAGTGAAGGACAAGGATATGGTATGATGATTACTGCCTATATGGCCGGTTATGACCCGAATGCAAAAAATTATTTCGACGGGTTATATTATTACTATAAAGCACATCCTAGTATTATTAATCCAACTTTAATGGCTTGGCAACAAATTACAGGTTGCGAAAATGTAGATGGAGCCGATGCAGCTACTGATGGAGATTTAGATATTGCCTACGCATTATTACTTGCACATGCTCAATGGGGAAGCGATGGTGCAATTGATTATTTAAATGAAGCCATTAATTTAATAGATGCAATTTATACTTCGGAGATTAATAATAATAATCAAACCGTAAAATTGGGCGATTGGGTTTCAGGAAGTGTTTCACCTATGTCGTACTCAACCAGGTCAAGCGATTTTATGCCCGATCATTTTAAAAGTTTTTATGCCGCCACCGGCGATAATCATTGGTTATTAACCAGCGACAGATGTTATACCATTACAGATGCAATCCAAACAAATTATTCGACGTCAACAGGATTAATGCCTGACTTTATTCGCCATACCAATACCGCACCTGATCCGGCAGCTCCTAATTTTTTAGAGTCGACAAATGATGGTGATTATTATTACAATGCTTGCCGTTTCCCATGGCGTTTGGCTACCGATTATTTAATAACCGGCGACACAAGAGCTTATGATGCGTTAGCACCAATTAATTCCTGGATTAAAATTAAAACAAGTTCATTACCTGCCAATATTAAAAGTGGTTACGATATTGAAACCGGAAATATGTTAGCCGGTGCTAATTATAACGACCTGGCTTTTCAAGCTCCATTTGCGGTGAGTGCTATGATTGATGGGAGTAATCAAGCCTGGCTCAACAGTTTATGGAATTATATGAAAACCGTAAATATTAATCGCGATGGATATTATGGCAACAGTATTAAATTATTATCACTAATTGTAATCAGCAGTAATTGGTGGGCACCGGATGATGCGTTGTTTCGCGCATCTGCACCTGCAATAAATTCAGCGATATCAATTTATCCAAACCCTGCAAGCGAAACGTTATTACATATCCAATTAACAAATAATGATATCGTAGATGCACAATATACTGTATTTGGTTTAGACGGACACAAAACTTCTGTTAACGGGACGTTTGATGCTGCTTCTACAACAATTGATATTGCTGATTTACCGTCAGGCACTTACCTTATTGTAATAAATACAATAAGTGGTGTTTATTCGAAGACTTTTGTAAAAATATAGGTTTATTTCAGGTGGCGCTGAATGGCATCCCAAACTAATTCACTTTCATAACCGCGGCTTATTAAATAGTTGGCGGTTTTACTTTTTGTTTCGAAGACATTACCGGTATGGTATTTTTTAATAGTTGATTTTACTAGTGATTGTAAAGTTTTTTGATAGTCGTCATCCGGAATTTCTGTCATCCCTTGTTTGATACAATAGTCTGAAATTTTACGCGCTTTTAATCCCTGAACAATTTTACCTCTCCCCCACTTTTTCATTCTGAATTTACCTCCGGCATAGGCTTTGGCAAATCGTTCTTCGTTAAGAAAATCTTCTTCAATAAGTTTATTGATTATTTCCTCTAAAGCATCACCATAAACCTTGAGAGATAATAATTTAGTACGCACTTCTTCATGACAGCGTTCCTGGTAAGCACAATAATGACGTAGTTTATTAAGGATAACATCTTGCATAACCGCATAAAAATAAATAACCGGTGCGTTATGCTACCGGTTATTTTAAAAAAAGTATGTATTATTTAATTAAGCAACCTGATCAAGTGGTTTGTCTGCTTCATCCATTTCATCCGGCGCACCTTTAAATGGCGGATAATCTTTTGACAACCACATTAAATACAAACTCACGCGTGTTGCCCAACGGAAAGTGCCAACATTAAAGCGGTGCCAGTTTTCCGGATATTTGCCAGTAAATAACACTACCCACCAGGCAAGAAACATTAATACAAATGTACCGATAAAACGCACGTAAAGGCAAATACCATGTGGAATACCCACATATAACCATCCAAATAACGAACGCAATAATAATTGACCGCGTCCAACATGAATTAAGTCGATATGAAATTCGGTTTTGTCATCAGCTCCATCAGGTCCAAATGAAGGATAGCCATCAGAAAGGTTATACAACCTTGCCATGACGCGCAACGACCACTTGTTGTAACCTACAATTGCATTGTAAAAAAATTCCGGTGTTTTACCGGTAAACAGGATAATAAACCAGGCAAGAATTGTTGCGATGTAAATCCAAATGCCATAAAACATAAGCCCTAAAAGGTGAGGTATGGCTATGTACAGCCAACCAAAAAATGAGCGGAGCAATAATTCACCTCTGGAATACGACTCCTGATGTGTTACGTTAAATTTGAGCATGATAACTGTTTTGGGTTAAGAAATGTATTCAAATATACCCAAAATCGTTGAAAAGCAAGAAGTCAACTAACAAGTGCCGGTTAATTTTGTGTAAATGCTATTCCGCCTCGGTTTCATAGCAACCTATATCGGGTAAAGTGCCCGCAAATGGCCTAGGATTGCCTACAATATCAATTAAAACCGGGTCTGACGGAATGTCAATTGCAGCATTAAGCGCAGGAGAACCTGTAGTTGGGCAATAATTACGTTCACCAATATTGGCAAAAACCGGGTCGGTATTAAAGAAACACCCAACATCGTTAAGCAAATCCTGATTTATAGCCGATTTTATAACGCAATGGTCGAAGTTAAAATTAAAGACAGTTGGTAACGATAATGTATCTATTGATAATTCATTCCCTTCGGCTATGCTGCCATAAATAATACAATTGATGAAATCAGCTTTCGTGAGGTCGTTTTGTACGTTTAATTCCGGTCCAAATGGATAATAATCCCAAATTAAAAGCACAGGTGCCTGATGGGTTAAATACCTTGAACTGTAATTGGCCATGGTGCAATGACGAAACTCATAATCGCCACCAAGCGTAAGGGCTGTATTGGATTGCCCCACATTGTAAATAAGCACATTAGTCGCCTTAATTTTACTATTGAGCGACTCAATACCATAATATTGAATGTCGAATATCTTCGTATTTTCCAGTGTTAATGTCGGTTGCAATTCCAAAAATGTAGCTAAACCGGTGTCAGTCGAATACCCTAACGAAATCCCCTTATTCGCGTTTTTAATTTCTGCATATTGAATAAGATTATCAAAACTTCCCCGCAACAAATAGATGCCTTCCCATTGCCCCGGAACATCTTTATAAAAATCTTCTAATCTATCTCCCTGAAAGGTCACCAGACTGTCTTTGGTGCCTAAAACATTCAAAGTTCCTAAAACATAAAAGGAACTTCCGCCGTGCAAATAGATGTCTGTACCTTCGGTAATAGTTAAAGAGCATAAAGTATCAACCAAAACCGAACCGATAATTACATGTGGCAGGTTATCTGTCCAGGTGGTGTCACACAAAATCTCCCCATAATGGAAATTGGCATTTTGACCATAAGCAATCAGTTTAACATCCTGAATATTGCCATTGGTAGTAAAAATGATAGAATCCTCAATAACGAAAGGCAGGGCATCATCATTAGGGTCTACAGTAACTTCTATAAATATATAAATGCTGTCGTTGGGGAGAATTTCAATATCGGTAAACTGAGAACCTGACTCACCATCCACATTCATCCTAAACTGTGAAAACGCTCCACCGGCAAGCTGAATGCTGCTGATATTGAGATTTTCATTATAATTATTGAATAATTTTAGTGGAAGCGTAATGGAACCTACAGTTGAAAAAACGGTATCAAAATGAACGGTATCTTCACTAAAATTGAGTTTGGCATCTGGGGTTGTTATGAGGGAATCTTTCCGGCAACTCTGAGCAATCAACACAAAAAAAAGTGCTGTTAACCACAGCAATAAGGACTTACTTTTGATGAAATTCATTTGGATACAGCAGCTTTGGCTCTTTAACGTAATCTAACAACACAATAGTGTGTCAAAATTAGCAAAACTTTTAAACCCTTGTAATGTTAAAATTGTGTTACCCGTGTGGCTTGATGTACTTTTGCATCACAAAACTCAAAGCAAAATGAAAAAAACTAATCTATTACTCTTTAGTATAGTCATCCTTACAATAGCCATTTCAGGCTGTAAAGGTGGTAAAAAGGACAAAGAACAAACCGAACTTACCGATTTACCGGAAATGGAAACAGTTGCGGTGAGCGGAATGAAAGTTGATACGCTTGAAATGCCTTCCACCGATGGACTTACCATGCGTGCGGTTGTTTATACCATCGATAGCACAAAACCGGTAATAGTATTATGTCATCAGGCAAGAATGAATAATTACGAATATGCTGAAATAGCGCCTAAATTATGTGCAATGGGTTATAACTGTGTAGCATTGGATCAGCGTTCCGGTGGTGCAATGGAAACACATGAAAACATTACCAATAAAAATGCGTTGGCAAAAAACATGGCAACCGGTTATACCGATGCATTGCCGGATATTACGGCAGGCGTTAATTATGCCGCAACAACATTTGGGCAGCAGGTTATTTTGTGGGGAAGTAGTTATTCTGCCAGTTTGGTACTAAAAGTGGCCATGGACAATCCGAATGTTAAATCGGTAATTACTTTCAGTCCGATTTTAAAATTTGACGATGGTTCAACTGCAGCCGATTACTTTAAAGGATATAATGGCAAGCCAATATTTATGACATCTACTGAAAAAGAAGCTGCACCGCTTACTAAGGCGATGTCGCATTTAGGTGATGATGTATTAACGCAATATTATCCCGATATGAAAGGCACACATGGCTCTAAAGCGCTATGGAGTAGCGACCCATCATCTGCGGATTATTGGGAAGCCGTAACTAAATGGTTAGCTACGCACTAAAAATCAACTAATTCAACAGGAAAACTCAGTATGGTTTTACAACTATACTGAGTTTTTTTATGGCTGAGCATATTCTGCTGAAATGTGCAGAAACAAAGCTTTTCAGGCGAAATAACCCAAATGGTCCCTCTAAAACACAGCATAATTTAAAATATCTTCGCACCTACTTTCGTCAATATTTCAAGTATGGACGAGAGTTTACATTTAGGCACTTTCATGACTCAACAACAAAACGAGATTATTGAGCAGGCGGTTAAAAATGAACGCAAAAAGCTATTGAAGTTCATTAAAACACGTGTGGGCAATGAGGAAGACGCCAGTGACATTCTGCAGGATGTATTTTATCAATTAGCCTCCAACCATGGCATGGTGGAAACCATCGAAAATATGGCTTCATGGCTGTACAGGGTAACAAGAAATAAAATTATCGATTGGTATCGCAAGCGAAAAACCGAATCGATTGATACCATGACAGCTTTTGACGACGAAGATGAAGATGGATACTTTTCCAATTTAGCGGCTTTATCATCAGCACAATCCGATAATCCGGATGCTGTGTTTGAGCGACAGTTAGTTTGGGATACCATGTATGAAGCATTAAATGAATTACCGGAAGAGCAACGTGAAGTTTTTATTTTGCATGAGCTCGAAAATAAAAGCTTTAATGAAATTGCAGAACAAACCGGTGTTTCAGTTAATACCTTATTATCACGAAAAAGATATGCCGTATTATATCTTAGAGAAAAACTAAAAGATTTATACGACGAATTAATTAACAAGTAAAACATTATTGATATGCGAAAAAAGAATTGGATCAAATATGGTATCGGAATATTTTTTGCCGGTGCAGCAATGATCGCACTTATGGGTTTAGCCACCATGTGGTTGTGGAATTGGCTGGTACCCGAATTATTTAGTGGCAGCAGCATCACATTTTTTCAGGCAATTGGATTAATTGCTTTAGGTAAATTACTTACCGGATTTATGGGCATGGGTCGCCATGGATGGGGAAAACACAGCAATGGCTGGAACCATAAAAAAGAAATGTATTGGAAACAAAAAATGGAAGCCAAAATGTCGAGTATGACCGAAGAAGAACGCGAAAAATTCAAAAGGTATTATTACGACCGCTGTGGATGGAAAACCAAACGCGATGAAGCAGTGGAAGACAAAACTCAAACTCAGCAATAAGTTTTCAAAAACTTAATATAAAACCGTCGTAAATGCGAATTTGCGGCGGTTTTGTATTTTATGGATACTGCTATTTATCATTCACGGTTTACCGTTAATTTAATATAAAAGTTTTTGTGGTTACGATAAAAATCCTACATTAGTGTCTTCATTTATAAAAAACCACTAATAATTATGAGTAACCCACAACAAATTCTCGACCACGTAAAACAATTTATCCAAAGCGTTGGTGTTGACCCGGCAACATGCTGGAACGAACAAAATAAAGCCTATTATATCTATAAAGGCTCAGCTAAATTAGAAATATTTGTATCCAGTCATCCACAAAATGACGGAACCACTCGTCATTACCTGCGCATATTCAGCGGATTAATGAAAGTGCCTGCAACCAATAAGGAATATTTCTATCGTCGTTGTATGGAAATAAGCGACCAGAGCCTTGGCGTTAAATTAACTGTCGTGCCAAATGCAGCACCTGATAACGATTGGGTTTACGCAACTTATGAACGCGATATTAATGGCATGGATTATAATGAGACCATTACTTGCGTGAATGATATGGGTTTATGGGCAGACTGGTTAGACGACCAGTTAAAAACAGAATTCGGCGGTGGTGCCGGTCCTGCTGGTCCTGCGCAATAAAAAATTTCAAACTGATAAAAATCTCTGCAATTATTTGCGGAGATTTTTTATTTTAAGCATCCTCATTTTTAAATTAATTAGAGCGTATAGAAAACAAATTTTACTTAAAAAAAATACTAAAAATATAACCACAGCAAATTGCTAATATTTTGTAAATTAAATGCAATTAAAATATTTGTGTTTTACATTTACAATAAAAAATTATGGCACATATCGAACTAGGCAATAACCTGCAGGGAATCAGAGGGTTGTTAAAATATAATCCTGTAACAGCTTATCCCCTCTTGCTTTTAGCTGAAACTTTATTACAGGGAAATTCAACCTTAAGCAAAGGTGAACGTGAATTAATTGCCACCTATACTTCGTATAAAAATGATTGTCAGTTTTGTCAGTTGTCACACGGTGGCGCAGCTGCAACGCATTTGGGAATAAATTTAGATGCAATAACAGCAATAAAATCGAATCCTGATAATTCGGATTTAATTACACCTAAAATGAAAACATTATTGCATATTGCAGCGCTCGTGCAACAAGGAGGAAAATTTGTCACCGATGATGCTATTCAATCTGCAAAAAATGCAGGTGCTACAGATGCAGAAATTCACGATACCGTATTAATTGCAGCAGCGTTTTGTTTATTTAACCGCTATGTTGACGGATTGGGGACTAATTCAGAAAGTAATCCAGAATCTTATTTGGAAGCCTCCGCACGTATGGCAAATGAAGGTTATTTACGCAAAGAAAATTTAGCCATGATGGGTATCAATCAGGATAAATCTAATTCATTGTAATTAATCTGCACCA
Source organism: Chitinophagales bacterium (assembly GCA_035439505.1). GTDB lineage: Bacteria > Bacteroidota > Bacteroidia > Chitinophagales > BACL12 > UBA7236. The sequence continues at coordinate 13,862 of DAORKJ010000008.1, read as the reverse complement.
TCAGCTTGAGCGGCAGTGACTGCATAGTTGCCTATATTTTCTCCAACCGTTAATCCCGTTTCACAATCGAAACGAAAGTGAATTCGTGCATAAATGCGTGATTCAGAAGCATCTTTTGCATACTGTTCAAATAAGGATTGTTCATTTGGAAAAATATATCCCAGTACTTCAGCCGCAGCTGCGGAAAAAGTACTATGTCCTGAAGTGTACGATGGAAAATTGGGCAACCCAAAAAGTGTTTCGATATTTTTATCAGCTTGAGGCGGTCGAGGATACATGTAAAAATATTTTGTATCCCAACAACTGATACCGGCATCCATCATGGCCGTATTTAAATAAGCATATGTACGAGCTGTGCGCAATGGATTAAAACGATATTGAACAATGTATTCTTTTGCAATCGTATTCCAGTGGCCTGCGGGGGTATATGTCCCAAATCCATCGCCCCAGAAATAGGCAATTTGCTCTTGTTCACGTGTTAAATTATCTGTGTAATCTAATAATTCATTTTTTGCTGAATTAAATTCATCTGAACCAATTGCAGGTGGTGGTCCTGGTCGCACAGCTTCAACCGATGGTATCCACCAAGGCACTACATGTCCAAATTTTGGTGTAATACCAATTGGGCGTTGAGGCACTTCGAGGTTCTCCCATCGCGGCCAGTTACTTCCCCATAATGCTGATGCGATTGCTTCCATTTCATCATATTCATCCTGTTCAACCTGTGCAAATTTCATACTATCAGTTTTTGCTCTACCGATAAATATTTCTGCAATAGTTTTACCAATTGAATCTCCTGCAACAATATCGCTTGCCACATTCATTCCTGACCAAATGCGTGTATCACGTAATTCCTGAGCCTGATCTTGTATATAATTAATTTCTAATGGAAATAAAAAGATGAGTAATTCTTCAGCAACTGATGCAATAACGGCATCTTCACTTGGATACGATGGTAAATTATTATCGGGATAAGCAGGAACAATTGTAGGGTCAACTTTATATGGTGCCGGACGATTGTAAGTATACTTATAATGCCAGGCGGTAATTAGTGCATCGTAAAAGGATGCACCTAAATAAGCATATGCACGGCTAGCGTAAGGTGGATGTGCAAATGGAAAGGTTGGATATGTTTCGGGAAACACAGGATCCGGAACACCATACTCACCATTTTCATCTGGTGATGGGGCGAGATTATATTTCGCAATTAATTCTTCCGTTATTTCAAACCAACGAATGATGGAATTATTTCCCCAATAATCTACTGCAGCTTGTTCTTCATTAGTGAGTGACTGATTAAAAGATTTTACTGTAGCTAATTCATCCAAATAACTTTCAGCAGTAATATCTTCAGGTTCAGGAATTACCACTAATCCGGTACCGGTTAAATATACAGGCTCCCAATCGCCACCTGTTTCATCAGTAGTTGCATAAACATAACTATCGAAAGTTAGATGATTAGGTAATTCTGTTTCACAACTAAAAAATAGTATGAAAATAATCGGTAATAACAGCAATAAAAATTGTTTTTTCATAACTATAATGATAAAAGCGGAAGTATGAGATAGCCACTCAACTTCCGCCAGTTTAAACCAAACCTAACCTCAGTTCGTAATTGTAACTGAAGACAGGTAAATATTATTCTCAGCAATTATTTGAATATAATATAATCCGGTTGCTACTTCCGGCAAAATATAATCTCCTGAATTTACTCGTTTAAGGTTGGCAATTGGTTTACCGTCTAATCCAAATAAAACAGGTAACGCATCAGCAAATTGCATATTATCAAAATGAATTACACTTCCGGCATTTGCAGGATTTGGAAATAATGTTGTAAAATGAATTTGATTATTTTCAATATTGGTTGCAGCAATACTGGAAGCATTTATGGTAAATGTATAATTATTAGTCGCGTCGTAATGATTGGTGCAGGATAATGTAACACTACCTTCAGCAGGTGTTCCATCTGTGAAAAAATCGATACGCACTTCTTCCGATTGTCCCGGTGTTAAATATACAGTTGTAGAATCAACGCTTGGGGAATAACATAATTCGGTGCATAAAGAAGTATACCATCCCGCAGGAATATCTTCACTTTCGCGAACAAAATCTATCAATACATCATCATCACTGGTATTGGTAAAGGTGATATGTGCCGCAATCATATTATCTACAGTACCATAATAAATTTCTTCACCTTCGTCTACTGCTTCAAATGTTCCTTCCGGTGTGTAAGTGCCTGTTCCAACTATACCTAATAACTCATCGATTGATGCGTACATATTATCCGGTTCTTTATTAAACCATTTTTGTGCATCATATACAATACCGTCGGGTGCAATTAACCAAGCAGGATTTGGCGCAGTGCCATAATTCATCCAAACATCGTTGCAAGGTCCATCAATTAAAACAGGAACATTAATTTCTTCATTGTCGAGCATATCACTCACAATTAATTTGCGTTCACCATAGGTTAAGGGCTGGCGATATAAAATTCCTTCTGCATAATTATCTGCACCAACATTTTCATATCCAAAATACGGACTGAAATCAATTACAGGATGTGCTTCAACGGTATACATTAAAAAGATATTAATTAAATCGCCATACATAGCCTGCATTTCATTAATCACATCAATTTTGCCGCGAAAAACATAACAAGTGTAATTACAACCAATTAATAAAATCGGTTTACCATCATTTAATACACCGCTTAATTGAACGGAGTCTCCTTCTAAAGTATATAACTTAAAATCATGTACTAATTCACCTTCCAATGGTCCTTCCAGATTGGTGGTTACATCAGGATAAATTGGAATAGTACAAATCGGGTCGTCATCTGAAGGCATGCTGGTTGGGCCCACAAAAGTGTTTAAAGGAACCTGAGCAACTAAAGCTGTAGTGAATATAAAAACAAATACAATAAGGGTAGATATAATTTTTCGCATAAGGGTTTTTCTTTGAGCCGGCACAAAGAAGCTGCGATAATGTGAATTCGCCAAATTGCGTTAATGAAATGTAAACGGATAAATTGCTTACTAAAAATTCAACTGAAATTCATTGAAAGTCAATAAGGGAGGTGTTTACGGACTAAATATATGCTGAAATTTAAGGTCGGAATTATTAATATTCAATTGCATTTAAACTTACTTGAAACAAGTTTTACCTTTCTTTTACAAACTTATCAAATAATTTACACAGGAAATTTGTGGTAATTGGAAACCCAACCTGCTATTCAAAAAAAAACACATTTCTTGCACATCATTTTATTACTTTTTATTACTTTTACTGTATTATGCCCCAGCAAAATAATTGTATGTTCACATGAAACACTTTCTTACCGTTGTACTATTTACATTTTCTCAAGTTGTATATACTCAATATTGTGAAATTGATAGCACTTTTGATTATGATGGATGGAAAATAACATCCGTTACTCCATCAGAAGATTATATTGAGGGCTTAATTCCACTTTCAGATGGAAAACTAATAGCTGTAGGACCTGTTGGCAGTTTGCTTCACTTCGATATTGGCATGGTTAAGTATAATGAGGACGGCAGTCTGGATGAAACATTTGGAACTGATGGCATATTTCTAGATGCTCCCGAAACTGCTAGCTTAGTTACCTATGATGCCAGAATACAGGATGACACACATTTTATTGTTGGAGGTTCTTGGTACGAGGATGGTAACAAAGATATTTTTATTTCGAAGTTTGATTTTTTTGGAATAAGAGATGTAAGTTTTGGGATTGATGGATATGTTCATCTGGATTTGGGGGATACCGATGAAAAAATAAGTTCCCTTGCAATGCAGGATGACGGGAAAATATATGCAGCCGGGCGAACATTTACTGGTGCAAATTCCGATTGGTTTGTTGCTCGCTTTAATATAAATGGAACACTTGATACTATTTTCGGCAATAATGGTATTCAACTAATTGATATTACAGAAACTGGTTATAATTTAGAAAAAATTCTTGTTCAAGCTGATGGTAAAATAGTTTGTTGTGGAAATACACCAAACATGGTTACAGGAATGAATATTGTCTGTGCTAGATTAACAAATTCCGGAATATTAGATACAACATTTAACCATAGTGGAATATTCGAGTATGATTTGGACAGTACATACGATCTTGCTTTGAGTATGGCTATTCAAAACGATGGCAAATTAATTATTGCTGGCATATCTCAATCATACGGTTTACTACTTCGTATGTTAGCGGGTGGAGTAATAGATTCATCATTTGGAAACAATGGCGCATTCCTTCTGCCAAACGCAAGTTTCGCTAGCATTTTGTTGGATGAATTTGATCAAATAATTGCGATTGGTAATTCACATGAAGATGCAGCGGATGTCGACTTTTGTATTTATAGGATAAAACCGAATGGCACCTTAGATAGTACATTTGGTAATTTTGGCAGGATTGCTAGTGACCTTGGACAAACCGTCGAAGTTTTTGTATGTGCCGCATGGCTATATGATGGCAAAATAGTTAGCGGAGGTTATTCTCGTGGTATAAATTCTAACTTTGCAGTGGGGCGATATATTTATGGCGAAAAGGTAACCGTACCTATAGATTATACGATAACAAAGCAACTACATATTTATCCCAATCCAACAAATGGTAGTATAAAAATTCAGGGAGAATTAAGATCCGGTTGCACAGTTAACATCATTAACTTAGCCGGTAAAATTATTACAACCATTAGCAATACTGTAGATGCACCTGAAATAGATTACACTTTTGATAAATCAATACCGAATGGAATATATTTTGTAGAAATCATTGATAACAAAAGTAAAATATTGTCATCTGCATTTATTCTCAGTCGTTAATTTTAATTTAATCCAATCTCCCAGCTAATAAATACAAGACAGCCATACGCACAGCAACACCATTTTCTACCTGTTGTAAAATAATGGATTGTTTGCTGTCTGCTACGTCGCTGGTGAGTTCTACGCCACGATTGATTGGGCCCGGGTGCATGATGACAATTTCTTTGCTGAGGGAATCTAATAATTCGCGATTTATGCCGTAATACAATGAATATTCGCGTAATGAAGGGAAAAATTTAATATCCTGACGTTCGAGTTGGATGCGCAACACGTTGGCAACATCACACCACTCTAAGGTTTCTTTTAAATTATACGATACCCTCACGCCCATAGATTCGATGTGTTTAGGCATTAAGGTTGGAGGTCCGCATAAGGTAACATCAGCACCTAACATTTTTAATGCATGAATATTAGAACCTGCTACGCGTGAGTGTAAAATATCTCCAATAATGGCCACCTTCACTCCTTTTAAATCGCTTAATCGTTTGCCTTGTTTTTCGCCTAACTTTTCCATGATACTATAGGCATCAAGTAATGCCTGAGTTGGATGTTCATGCGTACCATCACCGGCATTTACAATATTGGCTTTGATATGTTTGCTCAATAATACAGGAGCACCTGGACTTTGATGACGCATTACCACCATGTCTACTTTCATGGCGAGAATATTATTTACGGTATCAATTAAGGTTTCTCCTTTTTTAACAGAAGAACTTGATGCAGCAAAATTGATGGTATCGGCACTTAATCTCTTTTCTGCTAATTCAAATGAAATTCGTGTGCGTGTACTATTTTCGAAAAATATATTGGCAATAGTAATATCGCGCAGCGTTGGCACTTTTTTAATTGGCCTGCTTAATACTTCTTTGAAATTATCGGCGGTATTTAAAATGAGATGAATGTCTTCAGGTTGAAGGTCTTTGATTGCGATCAGATGATTGACACTCAGGTTGCTCATATTATTCTTTATAAGGTATAATCCAAACTTTATCTTCCGTACCGTTTTCGCTCCATTCTACTTTCACCTTTTCGCTGGTAACAGCATCAACGGTTTTGCCGACATAATCGGGTGTAATTGGTACGTGGCGACTCAAACGTCGGTCGATTAATACTAATAATTCAATTTTTTCAGGGCGGCCAAAATCTAATAATGCATCAAGTGCGCTTCGTATGGTTCTGCCTGTGTAAAAAACATCATCTACCAGAATCACATTTTTGCCTTTTATCACAAAATCGATATCTGTTTCTTCTGCAAGTAATGGTTTTTCGTGATGACGGAAATCGTCGCGGTAAAAAGTGGCATCCAAAACGCCGAATTTTATTTTGACACCCGGTAATAATTCTTCCAGCTTGTTTAATATCCTTTTAGCCAGCAAAACGCCACGTGGCTGCACTCCTATGAGACAGGCGTTGGAAAAATCAGCATGGTTTTCGATTAATTGATGACAAAGCCGCTCAATGGTGAGCTGGAATTTTAAACTGTCGAGTATAATGCGGCTTTGCATTAAAACACAAAGTTAACAGATAGTAGCCAAACAGCAAAATGAATTCCTGTTGGCAACTATCTGTCAAGTTAAATTTTATGATTTCACAACCTTTTTCACCACAAACTGCTCTCCTACCTGCACTTTTACCAAATAAGT
>DAORKJ010000008.1:4053-7277 GCA_035439505.1 Chitinophagales bacterium | reverse complement strand
GTGGCTTCGTTATAATTTATTTCATACACCGATACTATTGGCATTGCTGTTCCCAATGCATTCCAATTTACACCATCGTTATAACTATAATAAACACCCACATCTGTTGCTAAAATTAATCCTGTGGTATCGTTGGTTTTAAATATCTGAATATCATTAACCGGAATATCCGGCATATCGCCATCAATTGGTGCCCATGTTTCACCTGCATCGGTACTTTTGTAAACATGCGCAATACTTTCAGCCCATCGGAAGCCGCTAAATGCAACATACACGGTTTCTGCATCTTCCGGGTCGGTTTCAATACTCATACAATAGCGATAAGGTAAGCCATCTGTAATTTTTTCCCAGCTGGCTCCATAATCATCACTTTTCCAAACATTAGCATCATCTGTTCCAACATAAATATAATTGGTATCTGCAGGTGCATTATGAATGGTAAATACGGTTCCGAAAGTAAGTCCTGTTCCCTGACTGCCATTTGATAAATCGCTGCTGATGGTTGTCATGGTATTTCCATAATTATTTGAGCGATAAATTTTACTTCCACCAAAATAAATTGTTTTTGGATTTAACGGATTTAATTCTAAAGGACTTCTCCAATTAAATCGGTCCGAACCTAAACCCAATCCTGCTAAGTCCATTACATTTCCATCAACATAACCAAAATAACCACCATACTGATAATTTGCATAATATGAATTATCATCAACCGGAACAAATTTCGTACTAACACCATCGCCCCAATTTGCGAAAGCCCAATAATTACTTGGGTCGCGAATAAAACTACCATTATCTTGTGCGCCACCAATTAATAATGATGTATCACTAGGAAATACATCTAATGTATATAATTGTGTAACAGGAATATTTTGATCCATGGTATAATCATCAAAATCATCGTAAGTGAAAAATAATCCGCCATCACTTCCCATAATGCGAAAATTATTATCTGTAGGATGTAAATACATGGCGTGACAATCCACGTGTGCATCTTCCATTATTAAATCCCAGGTATTACCGCCATCTAAGCTGCGTGAGCAAATAAATCCAATCCAATAAACATGATTGGCATTATTCGGGTCAACTTTAACTCCACCAAACCAATTATCCTGAGAAGTAGTTTCAACCTCACCAGCACAATTTAACGGAGTCCATGTATCACCACCATTGGTAGATTTATAAATATCTTTTAATTTATCGTTACTTGCTACAATTGAAGCATATACAATATCCGGGTCGGAAGGTGCAATCGATAACATGATGCGTGATAATTCTGTTGAACCAAAAGGCAAACCTGTTGAAAGCATTTCCCATGTATCGCCACCATCTTCACTGCGATAAATTCGTGAGCCTACACCAGCATAATCTCTTCTGTTATATCTGCGCACACGTTCCCAAGTAGATGCATAAATAATATTTGGATTTTCCGGATTAATAGCCACATCAATTCCACCTGTTGAATCATTTACATACAGTACTTTTTCCCAGGTTGTTCCACCATTTTCGGTACGATAAATTCCGCGGTCAGGAGTATTTTGGAATAAATCACCCAACATAGCCGCAAAAATAATTTGTGTATTATCAGGATTAATAGCAATTCTGCCTGTATTTCCACCTTCACTTAAGCCGATATTAGTCCATGTGGCACCAGAGTTGGTAGATTTATAAATACCATTGCCATCATAAGTTACAGAGCCAACACCATTTCCCGGTTCACCGGTACCGATATAAATTGTTGATGTATCAACAGGGTCAATTGCGATATCACCTATTGACAAAGTAGATTCAGTATCAAAAATATTCTGCCAGGTATCACCACCATTATAGGTTTTTAATACCCCACCTGAAGCTGTAGCTACATAAATAATGTTTTTATTTCCGCCGGGACAATCTACATCCAGAATGCGGCCTCCAATATTATAAGGCCCGATAAACGACCAATCATCACCATCAGCAGTAGTTTTAAACAAGGCATTTTGAGCTCTTGCACTTTGCATATGCGCTATGGCATTACGCTGAGCATGTTTGTCTGCAACGCCATACGGGAAAGCCTTTTGGGCATATAACCATTCATCAACCGCAGTTTCTTCTTCTTCGTTTTCTGCACTTTCAATATTGCGGTCGGCAGTTAACAGCGTAACACCGGCAACGATTACCGTAAAATAGAGGAGTTTTTGTATTTTGAGCATAACTATAAATTAACTCCTAAATTTAAGGAAAAAATAATAAACGGTGATTATCAATTTACACAAATTAACTATTGTTTGACAGAAATTAATTTACAATTAAAGATAACCGGATGTTATAATAAAATCACTTTAAAAAAATGCTATTACAAAGTGAAGCATAAAATGCTTTATTTGGAGCTAAATTATTTTTTATTAGCTGCTTTTTTATTGAAAATATATTCACGCATTACCAATACTCAAAACAAAAAAACCGGCACAATAGCACCGGCTTTTTATCAACCAAAATCAATATTTATACTTGTCGCAGTTAAATTTCAATATACACCTGCATATCCTTTTGTAGTAATTTCAACTATACCACCCGTAACATCTCCGTAATTGGCCGGGATACCACCTGTAATAATATTTAATTCATAAATGGCATTTATAGGCACATATAAACTACCTATTACACGAACTCCATCCACCACATAAAGTGTTGCATCTTCGCGTGAGCCACCAATAGACAGTCCGCCTGATCTTTCATTTTGTTGAACAGTTGGTGCTTGCGAAGCGGCTTGTGCAATGCCATCGAAAGCACGATGTTTTAAATCGGTAGCATCAATTTTGTGCTCAGTTGTAATATCGTGTTTATCTACTAATGGTGGGCGAATAATGGTCTCTATCAATTCAACGCCTGCAATAATTTCAAAAACCTGAAAATTAAATCCGCCTGAAGAAACTTCAATTGATTTATATACAGCTGTATCATATCCGAATGCGAGAATAGATATGTCATAAATACCCGGATTTAAAGGTTTAAAAACAAATCCGCCATTATTATCTGTCACCAGTTCCATAACCGTAGCACCATCTTGTGTTAATTGCATTCTAGCCTGCGGGATACCGAACTGCTCTTCTAAATCTTTCAATTGTCCTGAAATTTCGCCATAGTTTTGGGCAGATGCGCTCAGAGAAAAAATCAGCATGGTAATAATTCCTGTTAATAGCCTCATATTTGATGTTTTAAAGTGAATGTTTAAGCCAAAAATA
>DAORKJ010000008.1:1842-3953 GCA_035439505.1 Chitinophagales bacterium | reverse complement strand
CCAATTTCTTTTGCTTTTACACCGGTCCAAATTCTACCTTGAGCAATGGCTTCAACCTGATCAACAGTCATGTTTCTTCCGGTAGCCACCATTTGTTTAAAATGCAAATAAGTTGAGTCTACACCATTTTGTAAAATAAGTTGTTCTTTAGGTGAAAACTGTCGTGTAATGGAAGGAAAATCGGAATGTGCTGAAGTGTTTACCGTATCGAAAGTGATACCAATTTTATTATTCATAAAATCTGATATTTCAGGCACGATTAAAAACACGCCAATACTTCCTGTTAATGTGTTGGGTTGCGCATAAATTTTATCAGCATTACAGGAAATCATATAACCACCACTGGCTGCATAATCGCCCATGGAAACATATACCGGTTTTTCTTTTTTGGTGATTTCAATTTCTCTCCACATTACATCACTCGCAATAGCCGAACCACCCGGAGAATTTACCCGTAATACCACTGCTTTAATGTCTTTATCCTTGCGCACTTTTTGCATCATCTCCGTAAAATTTTTAGAACCGAGATAACCATTTTCGCCGGAGCCGTCAATTATAGTTCCATCGGCATACACCACAGCTATCTTGCCATCTGAAGATTCAGGTGCTTCAATAGTAAACGAGGTGCGATAATCTTTTTGACCGACAAATTTTAATTCATCATCTGTATTTAATCCGCAACGTGTTTTTATTTCTGCCAATACTTCATCGTAATATTTTAAATCATCAACAATACCAACTTGTTTGGCAGCAGTAGGATAAACAGCTAATAAACTATCGGCAATTAATTTATATTTTTCTACTGATAAATTTCTGTTTTCATTTATTTCTTTCAGATTTTCATCAAATAATCCATTTAAAAATTCTTCCAGTTGCAATCTGTTTTCAACGCTCATTTTTTCCATGCGATAAGGTTCTGTTGCACTTTTAAATTTACCGTCGTAAAAAATTTGTGTTTTAACACCTAATTTATCTAATGTGCCTTTATAAAAAGTAAGTTGTGCACTTAATCCTTTGAAGTCGATTGCACCAGCCGGATTTAAATAAATTTTATCTGCAACACTTCCGAGGTAAAAACTACTTTGAGAAACAACTTCTCCATAAGCGATGATAAATTTGCCGCTGTTCTTTTTAAAATCTTCCAAAGCATCACGAATTTCTTGTAGCGTAGCATAACTATTGGCATTTAATCCCAATTCAATATAAATCCCTTTTATTTTTTCATCTGTTTCTGCGTTTTTAATATTAGCCAGGATGTCGTTTAAGCCAATCCCCTGGTTACCATCAAAACCTAATAAGCCTAAACCTGCGGGTACACCGGACTGCGTTTGTTCAGGAATGGCGTAGTTGGTATTAATTTTCAACACGGTATTTTCGCTGACTTTTGCCTTTTCTTTTTCGAAACTTTTCGACATAGCACCTACTATTCCTGCAATCAGGAAGAAAAACAGCAGGCAAAACACGAAAAACGCGAGCAGGCTGGCAAAGAATGATCTGAAGAATTCTTTCATAATTTTCTTACAATTTTTGTTTTTTTTTATAAAATATGCACTAACTTTCCACTTGAAACGTTTAACTTTCGGAGTCAACTCCTCTATAGCCAATGATGACGGAACATATAGCCTATTTATTGTTGGGCACAAATTTAGGAAACCGCACGGAGAATCTTTCGAAGGCAACAGCCGCCATTCGGATGTTTCTTGGTCGAGTAGATAGCCAGTCCCATATTTACGAAACCGAACCTTGGGGAAAACCACACCAACCCAACTTCTACAATCAAGCCATTAAAATAACTACGCCTTGCTCACCACTTGAAACTTTACATCTTATTAAACAGGTGGAGTTTTTGTTGGGAAGAGATAATGCTGAAAAGTGGGCACCCAGGATAATCGATATCGATATTCTCTTTTTTGATGAATTCGCTATTGAATCGCCGGTGTTAACTATTCCGCATGCACATATTGCCAAGCGTAAGTTCACATTAGAGCCACTTAAAGAGATTGCTCCGGATTTAGTGCATCCGGTACTCCAAAAGACAATCACCGAGCTTTATTTGAGCTGTAGTGATGAACTGACGGTTAAGGCGGTTGATGCGGTGTATCAATTTTAAG
>DAORKJ010000008.1:0-1742 GCA_035439505.1 Chitinophagales bacterium | reverse complement strand
GCAGTTTTACATCGTGAAAAAATTGCCAAATTATGTGACCAGCTGATTTCTCTCAACAGTGCCGAGAGTTTAGGCAGGTTTTTGTAGGACTCGTAAAACTGCTTCATCCTCCAAATATTTTTATCGGAGAAACCCTTAATTTCAGGTTCATTGGTCTGTATAAATGCAGCCAATTCCTTTACAACCGAATCGCCCCATTCTGAATGTTCAATTTTGTTGCTGACATATGCACCGATATTCCAATAGAGGTTGATTAGCTCTGAATTGACTGCTCTTATTGCATTAGTCCTAGATTGTTTAATTAATTGAATTATGTCTGCAAAACGATTATCCATCTTTCATTTCAATATGTCACAAATTTATGCTATTTCAGTATTCCTGCTACTGTGACGTGAGTTTTCGGGTATTTTAGTTTAGTTACTTAAAGTAAAAAGTATTAATATTTAATAATCAAATTGTTATTAAATATTAATTAATGTTACCATTTCGACTAAATTCATTAAATGACTGGTTATCAAATACTTATCTTCATTTTTCAAATATTATTTGAATTACCTTGTTTGATGTATTTTTGGCCTTGTTATAACAGGATACACTGAATGGACTACCGGATTATTACTGTGGAGGGCAATATTGGCTCAGGAAAAACTTCGTTTGCGCGGTTATTAGCAGCAGAAATACAAGCAAAACTCATTTTAGAAACTTTTGCCGACAATCCTTTTTTACAGAAATTTTTTGTCAAACAACAGGATTATGCCCTCGGAATGGAGATGTTCTTTATGGCCGAACGTTATGAGCAGCTGAATAGGGAAATGAATGACCAGGAGCTGTTTAATGAACGTTATGTAATCGACTACCTGTTTAACAAATCGTTGTTATATGCCCGTGTAAACCTTGATGATACTGAATTTAACCTGTACCAAAAGATTTTCAACCTATTGAACCCGAGGATGCGGAAAAGTGATATAGTCATATATCTTCACTCCGATTTAGACCGCCTGGTTTCTAATATTTATAAGCGGGGACGTGAGTTTGAGCTGACGGTTAAGAAGGATTATCTCAAAAAAATTGAAAATGTGTATTTGGAGCATTTTAGGCAGGTTACGGACCAAAAAACCTTAATTTTCGACGTAAGCGAGGCTGATTTTGTCGCCAATGCAACCGATTTCCAAAAAATGCTATCAATAATTGCTGAACCTCATGCAGTTGGAGTGCATCGGTTTAAGATTTAATATATACCTTTGGTTGAAAATAAGCACAATGAAGAAATTTGTAAACATCACACTATTCATGTTATTGGCAGTTACCAGCAGTTTTGCGGGTTCTCCCAATGCACCAAAGGAAAAGACGGTTACACTTACCGTATCGTATGAATTTAAAGGAATTGTAGACGGTTACGACCACGAAAACAAAACAGAGTTGTATGTTGATGGCCAGCTTGTTGCAACATCAACTGTTAAAAGAGAAAGCGAAAAGAATTCAGTTTCTGCAGTGGTTAGCAAAGGAAAACACGATATTAAAGTAATTAATTACGCACTCTACGAAGGTGTTTGGGAAGAACATACCATTGCCAACAATTACAGTCAGGATTGTAAATATGAAGCATCGATAAACGTAACTAAAAAGAAAAGTAAAATCAAACTTTTGTTCGATATAGACAACGGAACTAAGCTTGTGAAGTAATTTTTATTAAAATGCACACAATGAGAACCTTTCGGCATAACTGGAAGGTTTTTTTATTT
>DAORKJ010000007.1:53873-75682 GCA_035439505.1 Chitinophagales bacterium | reverse complement strand
CATTTTTATAATACGCATTTTTTAATAATTCAATCCATAAACGCAAACGGCATATTTTCACCGAATTCGTATTAATGTCGACACCAAAAAGGCAGTTTTCAATAATAGTTTGTTTTTCGTGGAAGAGTGTTTCTTGAATGCGTTGACTTTCTTTATTATTGGGATTGTATTCAAATAATTCGGCATCTTCGTCGGTGACAATTAATTCGTCATTTACTACTTCCACATTGTATTCCTTCAAACGTTTACCGGTTCTATCCTGCAGTATGTTTAGATCGTTTTTAACGGCAATCATTTCATTGAGGGCAGAAACCAAAAAGTGTCCTGAGCCAACTGCCGGGTCGCAAATTTTAATACTGTTTACAATGTTGTTTGCATCTGCACGATCCTCAATTTTATCGTATAGGTCATCAATACTTGTGCAATTCCAGTTTTTAACTTCATTAAATTTCTGCACTACTGCCTTCCTGATGGTTTCGCGGCACATATACATGGTAATAAAGCCCGGTGTAAAAAACGAACCATCTTTATATCCGTTTATTTTTTCGAATATTAAACCTAAAACAGAGGCGTTAATTAATGTTTTATTATCCTCCTGAATTTCTTCGGACCCTTCACTGCTAAAATCATAAGCATTTAAAAAGGCAAATAAATATTCCAGCGTTTTCAAATTGCCGGTAAGTTTTTTGCCATGTTGGTCCTTTAGCACCGTAGAGGATATTACCGGAATAGTTTTATCATCCTTCAGATTACTGATAAACAATGTAACCTGTTCAAGGTCTGTTGGTTCAAATAGTGAAGAGTTGAGGTAAGGCACTTGTGCAAATACCTTTTTTACATCATCGTTACGCTCATCATATTTACGAGCCAATACCTGAAAAAACAAACTATTCAGGTCATCGTAATTTTTTATTTTGTCGAGATTAAGGAACGAGTAATTAGCATCACCTTTGTGATAAGTGATCAACTGCGCTTCAAGCAGTTTCAGAAATAAAATCCTGTTTATCCAGGTAATGGATAACTCCAATCCAACATTAAACAGTCGTTCATTTTGATTAGCACCAAATTGGTTAGGTTTTTCAAGCCTGCTCAGCTTATCGAGACTATCCAATTGAATAATGGTATCTTCCAATATGGTCCCTGAATGGCGCTCACCAGCTTTATGGCGTTCAATCAATTTTTTACCACCTTCCTTTGTTTCTGTTAAACCGATAATATGTAATAATTCGCTATAAAATCGTTTATCGAGACTATTGCTATCGTTAGTAAATGGCAGTTTTAAAAGGTGTTCAGGAGAAAGTAATTTAAATAAAGCAATGAGTGCATTATCGTCGGCTTTAGCTGCATTGCGCAGTGGCTTTTGAAAATCCTGAATATTAAAATAGGTAAATGTGATTTCGCCGGTGATACTTTCAATAAACGGTTCAGCTATTTGTTTGTAAAAGAAATCCGTTTTGGTATCAGCAAGGCGTCCATCTTCAAAATCTGTAAACTGTTTTACCAGATTTTTATTTTGTGCAAACAAGCGGTCAAATAATGTAGCATCAAAAATAAACCACTCATTAATATTGGTAGCAACTAAGTGTTTTACCTCTAAATTTTTATGCGTAATACGTTCCCGCAAATAATACAACACCAATTCCTGAAATGCTTTAGCATTCAGCTTGGTGGTGGTCATCATTTCGGCCTTATTTGTCGGTTTTTTAGCCTCTACAATCACCCCAACCGAACTTTTGGCAATATTCCCATTATGAATAACCAAATCGTTGCGTCCCTTTGTATTGATAAAATGATTTGGGTCATAATAAGTCTTCTTCAAAAAATCCGAAACCAGGTTCTTATGAAACTCCTCACTCTCGGTATCATTTGTTCTATCCAGCAGGGTAATTAGGTTACTTTTAAACCCTTCAATTTCGGTCCTGTTAGGTTTAACCTTCAAAAACGCTTTGTTGAGCGCCTGTTTTGGTTTGAGCTGGGTTGGGAGCATGGATGGATGGTGTTTTATGTGGGTAAAGATAGGGGATTTCGGTGGGACGGGGGGAGGCGGATTGGTTAAGTGTTTAGGGAAGTATATTTTTATTTGTAATTGCGTTTCGTCAAGTAAATATAAATTTTAAAACTAGTATTTTGTTTCTTTTTCAAATTTCATTAAATTCAAACTGGTTATTATTACAAATAAAGTTACGCCTACGTCTGCTGCAATTGCCAATACTAAATTGCCGTAACCAAATAAAGCCAACAAAATGAAAATTAATTTTACGCCTATTGCACCTATAGTATTCAACTTTATTCTGGTTAAAGTTTTTCTTGATAGGCGAATGAGAAATGGAATGAGGGATAGTTTATCATTCATCAAAGCGATGTTAGCCGTTTCAATTGCGGTGTCACTCCCGGCTGCACCCATTGCAATACCAACAGTAGAAAGTGCTAAAGCAGGTGCATCGTTAATTCCATCACCAACCATAGCTACTTTTCTGTATTGCATCAAAAGGTCATTCAATTTCTCAGATTTATGCTCAGGTAACATATTGCCGAATATTTTTTTAATACCTACTATCTTTGCAACATAATTTGCTGCTTTTTCATTGTCACCAGTTAACATGATGGACTCAATGTGTAGTTCTTGTATTTGTTTTAATGCTATTATACTATCTGGTTTTATTTCATCCATTAAACCGATAACACCGGCAACTCCAGCACCAAAACTTACTACCACACTGGTTTTACCTTGGAGTGAAAGTTGCTCAACAATACTTACAGTTTCCGCATCAGTATCTTGATGCTCCTTAATGAAATCCAATTTTCCTATATAAATAGTTTCATCCTCACACACTAAACATTTTGCTATTGCCCCTTTGCCTGCAATACTTTTAAAACTTTCGGTCTCATGTGGTTCAAATCCTTCGTTTCGACAAGCATCAACTATTGCATGTGCTAATGGATGTTCACTGAATATTTCAGCTCCTGCAGTGCAAGCAATAAGTTCTTCACGACTTGTCCCATGAAGCGGAATAATATCTGTTACAATCGGATTTCCAAATGTAATGGTTCGTGTTTTGTCTAAAGCAATGGCTTTGATATTTGCCAATGCTTCTAAATATTTGCCACCCTTAACTAATGCACCTTTAGAAGAGGCATTACCAATTGCAGCATAGATTGCTACTGGTGTAGATATTACCAATGCGCAAGGGCAGGCTATAACCAAAAGCGTAATAGCCTGCTTCAGCCAATGATTAAGATCTAATTGAAATACGAATACAGGAACCATGAAAACTAAAAGAGCAATTGCAATAATAGTTGGAGTATAAAATTTTGAAAATTTCTGAATAAACTTTTGTGTATCGCTTTTGTTGGTTGATGCTTCAAAAGTTAGTTGGATAATTTTTGAGAAAGTGGTCTCACCGGATAGTTTTGTTGTTTGAATTTCTATAAAACCGTTTTTATTTAGTGTTCCTGCAAAAAGGTAATCGCCATGCCGTTTGTCTTTGGGAATTGGCTCTCCTGTAATTGCAGCTTCATCAACAGTTGTTTCGCCGGAAAATATTTTACCGTCGAGTGGTATCATTTCACCCGGTTTCACCTGAATTATAGAGCCAATTTCAATATTATCTATAGCAACATTTGCATTTAGTGATTTTACAAATGCTGTCTTTGGTGCTTTGCTTACTAATTCATCTAAAGCAGATTTAGAATTTTCCATTCCGATATCTTCTAAACGTTCTCCTAAAACATAAAGAACAATTACTACTGCAGCTTCAGGATATTCACCCAAGTAAAATGCACCGCAAACAGCTATGGTCATTAATAAATTGATACTGCTAAATTTGAGCTTGAATATAGCTTTTAGTCCGTTCCATAGCACGATGTAACCAATTCCTAAAATGAAGGTTGCAAATACAAATGGTGCATAAGGCATTGGTATAAGAATTCCAAGAATCGATAAAACTTCAAGTGTGACCACAATTGTTATTGAGAAAAGTAGTATTAGGAACTTCTTATCTTGAAATGGAAGCTTCATAGTTTTGAATTTTGTTTAATAACTTTTAGTAAATCTTCAGATATTGCCATTGATTGCAAAGGAGGAACATTTGACCCACCTGTATTTCCGGTAGGTATAATACCAACAAATGATTTTATACCACCAACTAATAGTCGAGGAATTTGTCCAATTATTTCCTTTGTGTTTTTAGTTTTAAAACCAAAAATCAACATTTTCCAATGAACAAAGGAGTGTGCAATAGGGTAGGGTTGCCCCAATATATGGGCACGCTCCAAGTGAAACCAGGATTTTTGCAAATCACCGATTGTAAAGTTGTTCGCAGACTGATTTAGTTCATTATTATAAAAAGTCTTTAATGACGAAGGCATTGAAGTGTACAATTTCATTGATTTACAATTTTAATGTGCATGTGCTTCGCCTTTATTGTTCATTTTAGCTAGAATGAAAAATGCTCCATTCACTACTACTTTGCTGTCGGCCGGAATTTCTTTTAATAAATGAATTTCAGCATATCCAATATCTGTTGTGCCCTTTCGAACAGGAATTTTTTCAAAAGTTGTGCCTTTTTCAGTATGAACAGATTCGTCCTCTTCTGTGTGTTCATGTCCGTGTTCATCATGTTCGTGCTCTGCTGTTTCTATTTCAGTATGATGTTCTTCTTCACTGTGCCTATCAGTTACAATAAAAATGTAGTTCTGGCCTTCATGATTCACAATAGCATTAATTGGAACTGCGTCAACAGTTGCATCTTCTAAACTTATTAAAGCAGTAATACTCATCCCATCCATTAAACCTAGTTTGTTTCCTTTTACCATTGCGTGAACAGCAACAGCTTTTGTGCTTGGTTCAAATGTGTTGCTGATAGCATACACTTCGGCATCGTATTCTTGACCTGGATTGTTTGTCAGCGTAAAATGTATCGTTTGACCTACTTTCAATTTTTGCAAATCTTTTTCATACACATACAAATCCAGATGCAGTTGGCTATTGTCCACAATTTCAGCTATCGAATTGTTAGCATCAACATAACTACCAATGTTTACCATAATATTGCTTATTACCCCGTTTATTGGACTCGTAATGTTCACAACAGACAGTATATTATCTGATGTAAGTGTTGCTGAATTTATACCAATTAGTTCCAATTGTTTTTTCAAACTTGATTTTTGTGCATTTAATATTTTGAGCTCAGCTTCAGCTGATTGTAAATTTTTTAAAGCCGACGCATTTTCCTTTTGTAATTCCATTTGTCTCACATATTCTATTTGTGCTAATTCAGATTTAGAACTAACGCTTAAAAATTCCTCTTGCAATGTTACAAATGCATTATTTGATATGGTGGCAATGATTTGCCCTTGGCTTACTATATTCCCGGTTTGCACCTGAATAGATTTTATTGTTCCTCCTAGAGAAGCTGTTGCGTTTGCCTTATTTTGATTTGGTACTTTTAAAATACCATTTGCTTTAACAGAAGCAGTTAATTGCTTTTTCTCAATACTTCCTAACACTATTTCAATAGACTCCATTTGTTCCGGCGAAAGCACTGCCGTGTTATCATTTTCGTGTTCATCATGGTGCTCTGTTTCTTCTTCGTGCAATTCGGATTTATTTTTGTTGCAAGATGCAAATACTATTATTGTTGCAAATGCTATTATATAGATATTATATTTCATATCTGTTAAATTTAATTGTTTGTTAAAAAATTAATATTAATTACGGATTGATTGATTTGATTGATAGTGTGAAGATAATTTAAATACACATCAGAAGCAGTTTGCAAAGCTTGTAAATATTCAATGTAACCTATTTCACCAGTTCTGAAACCAAGTGTTGCGGTGCTTATTATTATCTCAGCATTTGGCAAGGCAATTGATTTATAATAATTGTATTGCAACAAATATTGGTTGTAATGTTGGAAAGCAGTTTGCAATTGATTTTGTAAAATCAGTTTTCCGCTTTCTGCTTCTTTTTGTAACGCTTGTTGTTGATAATTCAGTGACTTTATTTTTGAAGCAGTATTGAAAAAGGTGATTGGAATACTAATTCCAACTGTAAAGCCTTCAAAGCGTTCAGTTGCGTCAAATAGTACATCAGTTCCATTAATATTTTGTACCCCAATTATGGATTGGTTGAAATAACCCAAATTTAAATCCGGTAGATTTGAAGCAACTTCAACTTTTTTATTAGTTTCTGCAATTACGGTTTGCTGGTAAAAAACTTTAAGCGAAGGGTTATTTGTAATGAGTAGCGTATCATACAAATTGCTAATTGCGAGTGGTACAAAGGTTTTGGTATCCTCAATAGCAAATTCTTCGTTAGTATTCATTAGAGATCTCAATGAATTGTATGCTATGATAAGGTCTGATTCGTTTTGTTTCAGTAAAAGCGAAAGTTGACCTTGTATTGTCTCAGCAGTAGTTTTTTCTAATAAAGTTGTTTCTCCGGTTTTGTATCGTAAGTCGGCAGCGATTATAAAATCAATATACAAACTATCTAAATATTGTAACTGCTTTTTAATAGTTTGTAAATATTGCATTTGATAAAACCAGTACCGGACTTGAGCCTTTATATCGTTTGTTGTGGCTTGAAGTTGTAATTCGCTGTTTTGTAATTTGGCATCATACAAAGATGATTTTGCCTTGTAATAACTCGGGAAAGGAATACTTTGTGAAATCAGAATTGCATTGTCTTGATTGTTACTATTGTATTGGCCATACTGGAAATCAACACTTGTTTTTGGCAACTCAAATACTGATTTTTTCAAAGTAATCGATGATTGCACATTTAGTTGCTGCGATTGTAGTTCAATGTTATTCTTCAAGGATACATTAATTGCATCATCAATTGAAATTGGACTTTCCAATGCGGTTTGTCCATTTAATTTGAAGTTTGTTGCTAATGCAAGTAGTAAAATAACAATTGTTGAAATTTTTCTTTTCTGGTGTCTGATTTTCGAAAACATCACATATAATAACGGCAAAACAAAAAGTGTTAAGAAAGTAGCCGAAATAAGACCACCAATAACAACTGTAGCCAAAGGTTTTTGTACTTCAGCTCCGGCTCCATGAGACAATGCCATAGGTAGAAAACCAAGTGATGCTACTGTTGCAGTCATTAAAACCGGTCTCAAACGAATTTTTGTTCCTTCCTTTATACGTTCAATAATGTTTGACATTCCATCTTTTTCTAGCTGGTTAAAGGTTCCAATTAGCACAATTCCATTTAAAACTGCTACACCAAATAAGGCTATAAATCCAATGCCTGCCGATATGCTGAATGGCATATCACGAATAAGCAACGCAAATACACCTCCAATTGCGCTCATTGGTATAGCCGTGTAAATAAGTGTTGCTTGCTTTACAGAATTGAAAGTAATAAACAGCAACATAAAAATAAGAGCCAATGCGACAGGTAATGCAATCATTAGACGCTTGGACGCAGCTTGAAGATTTTCGAATGTGCCACCATAGGTGTAATAATAACCTTCCGGTAATTTCACTTTTTCATTTAATTCCTTTTCAATATCTATTACTACGCTTTCCACGTCTCGGTCTTTCACGTTAAAACCAATTACGATTCTCCGCTTGCCATCTTCACGACTAATTTGTGCAGGACCTAATTCCATTTTTATTTCAGCAACTTGCGAGAGCGGAATTTGGGTGCCGTTGGTTGTTGGTATATACAATTGGCTTACATCGTCGATATTATTTCTGCTTGCACTATCAAGACGGACAACTAAATCAAATTTTCGTTCGTTTTCGTAAACAACACCTGCACCGCCACCTGCAAAAGCTGTGCTGACTATATGGTTGATGTCTTCAATGTTTAAACCATAATTAGCAATCTGCGAACGGTTGTAATTAATTACAATTTGTGGAAGACCGGCTACTCTTTCAACACTCGGCTCGGTAGCACCTTCAACACTTTGCACAACAGCATTTACTTTGTTTGCATAATATAAAAGTGTATCCATATTTTCACCAAAAATTTTTACTGCCACATCTTGTCGAATACCTGTCATCAGTTCGTTAAATCGCATTTGAATTGGTTGATTTTTTTCAAAAAATACACCTGGGATCATTTCTAATTTTGCCATGATTTCATCAGCAAGTTCATCATAGGAAATATCCCGTTTCCATTCATCTGGCGATTTTAATATTATCATCATATCGGTTGCTTCAGGAGGCATCGGATCTGTTGGAACTTCAGCGGAACCAGTTTTTCCAACAACCATTTTAACTTCGTCAAACTGCTTAATAATTCGTGATGCCTGCATTGATGTTTCAATACTTTGTGACAATGAAGTTCCTTGGGGCAGAATACAATGAAATGCAAAATCACCTTCATTAAGGGTAGGTATAAACTCGCCACCCATTCTTGAAAAAAGAACCAAAGAAATAACAAAGATTATTACAGTTGCACCAATAATTAAGTTTTTGAGGTTAATAGCTTTTGCTAAAAGTGGTGCATAATTACGTTGAAGAAATTGCATCATTCTATCGCTAAATGTTTTCTTGTTTGAAATGGTTTTTGGTAGAAATGCTGCGCACATCATTGGTATATAGGTAAGTGATAAAATTAATGCGCCGAAAATGGCAAAACCTACAGTTTGAGCCATTGGACGGAACATTTTCCCTTCTATTCCAATTAAGGTTAATATCGGAATGTATACAATAAGGATAATAATTTCACCAAATGCAGCACTACTTCTAATTTTTGAGGCAGATTTAAAAACCTCCTCATCCATTTCTTTCTGTGAAAGTCTGCCTATTGTTTTTCGTAAACCTAAATGATGCAATGTTGCTTCTACAATAATTACAGCACCATCCACAATTAAACCAAAGTCTATGGCTCCCAAACTCATTAGATTGGCGCTTACACCAAACAAATTCATAAGGCCTAGCGCAAATAACATTGATAACGGAATGGCAGAAGCTACTATTAATCCTGCTCGAAGATTTCCAAGGAACAAAACCAAAACAAAAATTACAATTAATGCTCCTTCAATCAGATTTTTTTCTACAGTGCTGATGGCACGGTTTACTAAATCAGTTCTGTCAAGGTATGGTTCAATTACAATATCATCCGGTAGTGATTTTTGAATTGTTTCCATTTTGTCTTTAATGCGATTAACAACATCTGCACTGTTTGCACCTTTTAACATCATTACAACACCACCAACAGCATCTACTTCGCCGTCATATGTCATTGCACCATATCGAACTGCACTACCGAACTGCACTTCTGCAATATCCTTTATAAGTATTGGAATCCCATTTGGATTTGTTTTTACAACTATATTTTTAATGTCTTCGAAAGAACCAATCAAACCAACACCACGTATGAAATAAGCATTCGGCTTTTTGTCAATATAGGCTCCTCCAGTATTTTCGTTGTTTTTTTCTAAAGCCGTAAATATTTCAGGAATTGTTATTCCCATAGCAATTAATCTGTCTGGATTTACTGCTACTTCATATTGTTTGAGTTGTCCACCAAAACTGTTTACTTCTGCAATTCCGGGTGTGCCATAAAGTTGTCGGGCAACAATCCAGTCTTGCATTGTCCGCAAGTCCATTGGTGTGTATTTACTTTCGCTCCCTTTTTTAGGATGAATAATATATTGATAAACTTCACCTAAACCGGTACTTACGGGAGCTAATTCAGGTGTTCCAACACCTACAGGGATTTTGCTTTCGGCTTCCTTGAGCCGCTCGGTAATTAGTTGGCGAGCAAAATAAATATCTACATTATCGGCAAATACAACTGTAATTACTGAAAGTCCGAAACGGGAAATACTTCGCAATTCTTCTAAGTCAGGCAAGTTTGCAATACTCTGTTCTATTGGGTATGTTACTAACTGCTCAACCTCCTGGCCTGCTAACGTAGGGCAAACAGTAATAATTTGTACTTGATTATTGGTAATATCGGGAACAGCATCTATAGGTAATTGGGTTGCGCTCCAAACACCCCATACGATTAACGCAACTGTCATCATTGAAATGATGAATTTATTTTTTATGCTGAATGCAATAATTTTATCTAACATATTGTAAATTAGTTGGATGAATAAATACAGTAATACCCTCAGTGCATTTGCGCTTTAGGTAATTGTTTTCCGCAACAGACGGAGGTAAAGTAATTTATTAACTAATTTTAGGCGGTTGCCAAATAGATTCAAAAGTCTCAGAAACTAATGAGATCTTATAAACATGAAAAACTTCGATTGAAGAAACTTTCACATTTTTCAAAGTTATAGGAGTAAGGATAAACGATACGGATTGCTCACAGCAGGCACACATGCAGAACGGAGAGCAATTTTCAGTGTCGCCTTTATGCTCAGTATGATCTTTGGTTGCGAAATTCGATATTTCTGATTCCTGATATTTACAGTCCGTTTTGTCGGCACAAGGTAAAACCGATACCGCCAAAATATAACAACTAAATATAAAGAAGAATACTCTCACATTGCAAATGTATTGAAAACTTTTGGAAATATGGCCATATTTAAAATTAGTCAGAATATGCACTTTTTGACCTTATGATACCTGAAATCCTAATAACAGCAGCATCCTAATTAGTTGCATTCATGTACAATTAAGATATTGGCAGGAAAGTTTACCTACCTTAGGAATTTGATTGACGCCGATTTATTGGATGATCAATTATCACGCTACCTTCCCATCAAACCGCCTAATCCCCATAATAATCTTTCCTTTCTCCCTCAACTCATTTTCAATATCAAAATCATTTTGTAGCCCTAGCCAAAATTTTGCTGAGTTGCCAAAAAATTTGGCGAGGCGAAGTGCAGTATCAGCAGTGATTCGACGGTTGCCTTTTATGACTTCAGAAATGCGTGTTTGTGGTATGGCAATTTCTTTTGCAAGGCGGTAAGCAGATATTTCAAGAGGAATTAAAAATTCCTCAGATAAGATTTCTCCGGGGTGAATATTTTTTAAACGTTTCATTTTGGGTGGCTTTATCATATCATGATTTTTTTAATACTAACGTATAACGTTACTAACGCCAAAGGTAAGTATTATTTTTTTTATCAAATTTTATTTATGTCTTAATTCCCTAATTTGAATAGGTCAGCATTTTATATGCCAACATTTTGGAATGTTATTCATTTTCCAAGTGATGCCCTTTGAAATGACCTATTATCAGTTTTTTGCTTCACCCGCGTTAGGGGCAGCAGCGGAAACCCCGGAGCCCGCTTTTTCAGCGGGCGAGGAGTTGCAGCGAATGACCCGACCGCGCTCGGAATTGTCAATTGGAGTTTGATTGGACCTGCGCGGGAACGCCCTAAAGTAGAAAATTGGTTCGTTCCTCACCAATTTTCACTTTAGGGCGAGCCCTCCAACCATATATGAGATTACTGCCTATTTTACATTTTGGGAAAGCCTCGCCAATTTTCACTTTAGGGCGAGCCCTCCAACCATATATGAGATTACTGCCTATTTTACATTTTGGGAAAGCCTCGTCAATTTTCACTTCAGGGCAATCCTGAAGTAGTAAATTGGCTCGTGCCGCGCAAATTTACACTTCAGGAGTAAACGCCAAACTGTTTTATCCAAAACAAATTCTATTCTAGATAGGTCACGATACCTGTAATTTTAGGTAATTAGGTTTTTATTACATTTTTCTTCCAATCATTCCAATCCAACCACCAATTCCCCTCGTATATCAGCGAAATAAATTTTCTAACCTTAAATGTATTCTATGAAAAAATTGCTCACCCAACCAATTAGAAGGTTGCAGCATGCAGCGATAAATTGCATGTTTATTGCCTCAGGGTTGATGGCTACGCAGGTTATGGCATCGAGCCACAGAGAGGCTCCGCTGATTGCTAATGACCCGCTTGCCGACAACACTGACCTTTACGTATTCCGGAGTCCGGATGACCCGAATACGGTTACGATTATTGCGAATTATATTCCGGCCGAAATCCCGTTTGGTGGTCCAAACTACAACCACTTCGGTGAAAATATTCGCTACGAAATTCACATTGATAATAATATCTTAACCCCTGGTGATGATATTATTTATCGCGCAACATTTACGCGCACCAATGAAGATCCTACTACATTTTTTAGTATTCGCCTCGGTGCCGAAAATTTGAAAACTACCTATATGCTCGAAAAAAGTATTGATGGTGGTATTACTTTTATGACCATTGTTACCGATGGTATTGTTCCTGCTATCAACATTGGCGCACGCTCTATTGAAGATGCTGTTGTGGGTTTAGGTGCTGCTTCTTATGAAGAGCTTATGATGAACTCCATTGCAACTGCTGTAACCGGCGAAAAAGTTTTTTGCGGTCCGGTTGATGATCCATTTTTTGTTGACCTTGGTGGTATTTTCGATTTAGGAAATTCACCACGTGCTACTGAAACGCCGCGCGATGGTTTAGGTCATTTTAATACACATACTATTGCGATACAAATTCCAATCAGCATGTTACAAAAAGATGGTTTATCAGTTGATATGGCTGATGACATTTTAGATGGTGATTTTGTGATTGGTGTTTGGGCTAGTGCAAGTCGCCGTGCTATGCGCACATTAAATGGTGATGGAACAGAATCTGTTTCAGGTGATTGGGTACAGGTATCTCGTTTAGGTATGCCTTTAACCAATGAAGCGGTAATTCCACTGGGTGAAAAAGATTATTGGAATTCATTATCGCCTTACGCTGAAGATGCTTCACATTTTGAATTTTTCTATAATCCTGAATTAGGATTGTATATGGATGATGCATTATTTGGAACTGCTGTTCCACAATTTCAAAAATTGCGTATTCAAAAAGCAAGTTTAGGTGCTTATAATTTCAGCAATGGTGCTGATGGTTTATACGGTTTAAAAGGCAACCCTGCTTTAGACGGAACTGCATTGGATGATGCCATTTTCGGAACATTATTATTACCTGCTGCAGGCAAACCGCGTTCAGTAGATTTATGGCCGATATTTTTTACCGGTGCACCAAATTTAGCGCCTTATCAATTAGCTACAGGTAAAGGTGGCAATCCACTTGCTGCCGGCAAACCATTTATCAATAACTTTTTACCGAATGGTGGTGATATGTTGCGTTTAAATATGGCAACTCCTGTTACTGATCGTATGAGTCCTTTTTTTAGTTCAGAAGGTTTATTGGCTGCTGCCGTAATTGGTTTAACTGTTGATCCATTTAATACAACAACAGCATTGGAATTTATTCCGAATATGGATGGATTTCCAAACGGTCGTCGTTTAGAAGATGATGTTACACGTATCGAATTACAAGCGGTGAGTGGAATTGTACTTGCTGCAATTGGTTTATGGTACGATGATTATGATCCTGCTTCAGGTGAATCACCATTAACCCGCGATATGCGTGATGTAATTAATTACACTACACGTGTTGAACATAACGATGCTGCATTCCAAACTTCATTCCCATACCTTGCTGCTCCTTGGAGAGGCACTGCTGTGGATTATGAATATTAATTCCAATCATCAAAAATAAATACAATGAAAAATAAATTTAATATACTAAAAGAAAAGTTGAGTACGTTGCTCATCGCTGCGATGATGTTGGTACCTGCTTTTCAGGCGTCGGCTTCCAGTCACCGCGAAGCTCCGCTAATTGCCGATGATCCATTGGCAGATAATACAGATTTATATGCGTTTCGCAGTCCCGATAATCCGGAAATGGTAACTATTATTGCGAATTATATTCCTTTACAATTACCTCACGGCGGACCGAATTATTATACCTTCGGAGAAAACATTCGCTACGAAATTCATATTGATAATAATATTGCTACACTTGGTGATGATATTATTTATCGTTTCACTTTTAACAGAACGGATGAAGATCCAACTACATTTTTTAATATTCGCCTTGGTGCTCAGAATATTAAAATGACTTACACACTTGAAGTAAGTAATGATGGTGGTGTTTCTTTTTCTACTATTATCACAAATGGTGCAGTTCCACCTCCAAATATTGGACCTCGCTCAATTAATAGCGGTGTAGGTTTAGGTGTTTCTTATCAGAGTTTAATTAACAGCGCCATTACCCCACTTCCTGGTGGTGGAAATGTTTACGCCGGTCCTGCGGATGATCCGTTTTTTGTTGACCTTGGTGGTATTTTCGATTTAGGTGATGCTCCTCGTATGGGTGGCGAAAGTCATGATGGTGTTGCATGTATGAATGTGCACGTTATCGCATTACAAATTCCAATTTCACAATTACAAAAAGATGGTTTAACAGCAGCTATGGCTGATGATATTTTAGACGGTGATTTTGTAATTGGTGTATGGGCAAGTGCTAGTCGCCGCGCAATGCGCACATTAAATGGTGATGGTACTGAATCATCTACAGGTGATTGGATTCAAGTTTCACGTTTAGGTATGCCTTTAACTAACGAAGCAGTTATTCCAATTGGTGAAAAAGATTATTGGAATTCATTATCTCCATATGCTGAAGATGCAGCGCATTTTGAATATTTCTACAATCCTGAATTAGGTTTATACATGGATGATGATTTATTTGGTGGTGCTGTTCCGGGATTAAGTCCATTACGCATTCAAAAAGCAAGTTTAGGTGCTTATGACTTTACCAATGGTGCTGATGGTTTATACGGTTTAAAAGGTTCACCTGCCGTTGCGGGAACTGCATTAGATGATGCTATTTTCGGAACATTATTATTACCTGCTGCAGGCAAACCACGTTCTGTGGATTTATGGCCAATATTTTTTACCGGTGCACCGAATTTCCCGCCATATCAATTGGCAACAGGAAAAGGTGGTAATCCGTTAGCAGTTGGTAAACCATTTATCAATAACTTTTTACCGAATGGTGGTGATATGTTACGCTTAAATATGGCTGTTCCTACAACACCAAGAAATGATCCAAGTTTCAGTTCATTAGGTTTAGTGCAAGCAGCAGTATTAGGATTAACAGATCCAACTTATGCAGCAACTGCAGATTTACAATGGATTCCAAACATGGATGGTTTTCCTAACGGTCGCCGTTTGGAAGATGATGTTACACGCATCGAATTACAGGCTGTGAGTGGAATTGTTTTAGCAGCTATTGGTTTGTGGTATGATGATTATGATCCGCTAGTGGATCCTAGTCCTGTAACTACCGATTTATTAGATGTGTACACATACACTACAGGTGTTGAATCAAACGATACAACATTTAAAGCTAAATTCCCATATGTTCAAAAACCATGGAGTGGTGCCGGAAAATGTTCTGGTTTACCGGTTGATTATTTAGCCGAAACTGAATGTGATATGCCTACAGATTTAAGTGCAGTTACTGTTGATGCAACTACTGTTAATTTAAGCTGGAGTGCAGAGGAAGCAACTACTTATCGCGTAGATTATCGCGTGGTTGGTGTTGGTCCTGTAATGAAAGCGCCATCAGTTGCAAATTTCACAACGTTATATGGTTTAACACCATGCACTAATTACGAATTCAGAGTTACTGTAAAATGTGTGAATGCAGGTGAAAATTATACAACTGAATGGGTGCCATTTAGCACACCATGCAGAATGGGAACTACTACCGAAAATATGATGGAAGTATATCCTAATCCTGCAAAAGATAAATTACAAATTAATTATTTCACTAGTGAAGGTGGTAATGTTGCAATAAGTGTAGTTGATGTTACGGGTAAAGTTTATATTACTCAAAATACCAATGCAACAAATGGCAATAATACTTTTTCACTTAGTTTAGAACAATTAAACAGTGGTGTTTATTTTGTTCAAATTAAAAATGGTGAAAAACAGGTTATCGATAAATTTATCGTAACTAAATAAAAGGTGCTTGTATGTTTGTTTATATTAAGGAGGGGTCGTTAGGCCCCTCTTTTTTTTTAGACGCTTAAAAAAGGAACACAGATTAAACGGATTTAACGGATAAGGACAGATTAAATCCGTTTAAACCCATTAAATCCGTTTAATCAGTGCCTGTCTGCCTTTGGCAGGTTGCTTTTAAAAAACAAATACTGTAGATATATTAGTCCCGCATTTAATTAAATAAATACCAGGTATTTTTTGTGAGAGATGAATTTGGGTTTGGGTGGTAGTGATGTTTTGAGATAATACAATTTGTCCGAGCGGGTTAATTACTTCGAGTAATAAACCGGTATTTAAATTAACAGCGTCAATTACAATATTAAAATCACCGGAATTTGGGTTAGGATATACGTGAAAAGCATTTTGATTGAACTCATTTACTGCAATAATTTCTTCTTCCCCGTAACGAAAAATCACACCGGTATTATTTGCTCCACCTTCAGCAGTCATTCCAAATAACGCACCGTTTACTTTAATTAAACTACCAAATGGAAGTGAACCGTTATCGCCATTGAAATCTATTAAATGTGTGAAATTACTACCATCATTATCTATCTGAAAAGCAAATCCATCGTTATCAGGACCACCAAGTTCTGTCATGCCATAAATTGTAGTTCCATCGATAATTAACGAGCCAAGTGGTTGGGCTCCGGTAGTAAGATCAAAATCGTATAATTTTTCATACCCGCTTCCATCGGTTAATATTTTAAAAATAGTACCATAATTATATTCACCGCCGATATTTGTCATTCCGTATAAATAAGTTCCGTCATAAACCAGGCTACCATAAGGTAGGGAACCATTTGGGTCATCTTGCATGTCCATTAATTTTTGGTAAGATGTTCCATCTTTTTTCACTTTAAATGCGGTGCCTTGATTTAATAATCCACCATAGGTTGTCATGCCATATAAAAATGTGCCGTCTGAAATTAAAGCACCATAAGGTCCCGTTCCGGAGGAGGGTCCGTCGAAGCTAAAAATATTTGTAAAATCGGAGCCATCGGTTTTTAATCTGTAAATAAATCCTTTTGAATAACTACCGCCGAAGGGTGACATACCGAATAAATATTCGCCGTCGTAAAATAATTTTCCTTCGGGAAAGCGGCCCCCTTCTTCACCGGGGAAATCGTAAATTTTAACAAAATCGGAGCCATCCATTTTAATTTTATAAATGCCTCCAAAGCCATAAGCGGCTTGATATTTTGTTATGCCGTATAAATAAGTGCCATCTGAAACCAGTCCGCTTTGTCCCACGGCACCTGTTATAGTATCTTGAAAATCGAGCAGCTTGACAAAATCGGAACCATCGGTTTTAATTTTAAATACAGTGCCATCGTTATACAGTCCCCAATTTGTGGTAGTGCCGTATAAATAACCATCAGCATAATAAAAATCGGCAAAATGCGGATAAGCGCCGGTTTCAGTAGTGCCAAAATCCATGAGTTTGGTATACTGTGCATTTGCAAAAAACGGAATTAAAGAAATGCATGTAAATAATTTCAGTTTCATATCAAGTTGTTTTAAAAATCAGGAATGACAAAGTACCAAAAAATGAACTGGCGTTGAAATACCACAAAAGGGGGAGAAGAGGAATCCGAATTCCTACCTTTGGCCGGTTCCAAATTGGTTTACTTTCAGAGTAAATAGGATTAATAACTATACTAAAAACACTCCGCGTAAATCCGCGTCATCCGTGTCATCCGCGTTCCTTTTACCGCTGATAATACCTAGGATTCCCATTTTTCTTCCGATATTTGCACAAAATTACTGGAACAACTACGATGAAAATATTAATAACCGGCGCCTGTGGCATGGTTGGTTCGCATATGATTGATATGTATTACGCCCAGGGAGAACGCGATATTGTCGGCACTTTTTACAAGCCCACCACCGACATGCATGATATACACGGCAAGGCTAGTTTAATTGAGTGTGATGTTCGTTATTATCAGCGTTTACACGATATTATTTTCGATTTACAACCGGACAAAATATTTCATCTTGCCGCTCAAAGTTATCCGACGGTTAGCTGGCATCGTCCTCAGGAAACAATGGATACCAATGTAAATGGTACTATCAATGTGTTTGAAGCAATAAAATCTGTCCGCAAGACTAATAAAAATTACGACCCTGTAGTGGTAGTTGCCTGTTCTAGTGCAGAATACGGTGCTTCGTTAACGCCTGAAAATACACCTGTAAAAGAAACTGCAGCTTTGTTACCATTACATCCATATGGGGTGAGTAAAGTAGGTCAGGATTTACTATCCTTTCAATATTATCAAAACGATAAAATACGCTGCATTCGTGCGCGCATTTTTAATACAACAGGTCCAAGAAAAACCAATGATGTTGTTGCTGACTTTACACATCGTGCTGTAGATATCGAACGCAAAAAAATTGATGTATTAAAAGTGGGTAATTTAAAAACAAAACGCGCCATTACCGACGTGCGCGATTTGGTTAATGCCTTAATGTTACTGAGTGATAAAGGAACATGGGGAGATGTATATAATATTTCAGGCAACAAGGTTTACGAAATAAATGAAATTGTGCCTATCATAGAAAATTATATGGGTATTCATTTAGCTACTGAAGTAGATCCTAAATTATTGCGCCCTACCGATGAGCCTATTATTTATGGTGATTCGTCGAAACTCAAAAACGATACAGGTTGGGAACAACAATATCCGCTGGAGCAAACCATTAAAGATATGATAGATTATATCAGAAATAAATCGTGAACATGCTGAAGCGAACCCGCATTTTTGAGCTCGATTTAATTAATGATTCTAATTTTGATGCGACTATTGCATCAATGGTTAATTTCCAACAGGAGTATCAGCCCGATGGTGATAAACTACCTTTATTATTTACACCAAATGTGGATGATGTTGTAAAACTCAACGACAAAAAATACAGTGCGCTTGCGGCGATTTTGAAAAAATGTTTTTATATCATTCCTGACGGTCAGCCCATTATTTGGGTGAGCAAAATGTTGGGAAAAGATAAGGTGTTACAACGCAGGTTGCCGGGTTCTGAATTATTTCCGTTGTTATGGAAAGAATTAATTCGCCATAATAAACGCATCATGGTTATTGCTCCCAATGAACAGGTTGGTGAATTATTAAAAAAGGAATATGCCAACATGGTGTATTATGTACCACCGTTTTTTGATGAAAACGATAAAGCAGCCATGGATGCGGTAATTGAAGGATGTCAACCATTATTTGATGATTTTCAGCCGGAGTATGTATTTTTGGGCATTCGTTTTCCAAAACAAAATCATATTGCGTTGGGGTTGATTGAACATGTAAAACAACATAATGCCGCACAGGGCAATCCACAGCGCATTATGCCATTATTTTTATTGTTAGGAGCTTCTTATGAATTTTATCTCAACATAAAAAAACGCGCTCCGAAATTCTGGCAAAAAATAGGTATGGAATGGTTCTACCGATTTACACAAGAGCCGGGACGTTTATTCAAACGTTATTTTGTGGATGATATGCAATTTATTCCGATAGTATTTAAAGAATTTCGGAAAAAGTAATCTTATAATTTTACAAATTGCGTTATCAAATTACCAGCCTGTATAAAATAAATGCCGGGCGATAAATAATTTATTTCCAGATTATTACTTGTAGAATATTGACCAGCAATTTTTCCGGTTATGTCTTTTATGATAATGGTTGCGTCTGAAGCATCTTGATTTGAAAAATTTAAATTGATAAAATCAATAGCAGGATTTGGAAAAACATTAAATGTTGCTGGTGTGGCAATATTGTTAATGGCAACTTCAAATTCAGTAATGAATTGAAATAATTCCGCACCAACAGCATCATTGGTTCCATTAAAAATAATAGTGCCATTATATTCTGTTAATGCAGTAGGGTAACTGATGTCATCGCAGGTAGTTGCCTGAAAAGTGCCATCTTCACTACCATTGCTTTGAAACAAAGTGGTGCAACCATTATCATCGTCGTAAGCGCTAAAAACAATATTATTTCCTGTAATTTTTGCGGCAGCATTTTCATCAAAACCGCCGGATTCAATTTGTAATAAAAATTTAGTTCCGCTGCTGTTACCGTCTGTAATCCAAAGTCCTTCATGTGTGGCATTGTCGCCCTGGAAATATAATTTACTATCAGATTGTAAATAGCCATAATCAGCCGGTGAAAAAGGATTACCATTTTCATCCTCCAAAACTGTTGTTCCTGCTACAGTTCCATCTGAAGTAAATAATTGTCGTTCCGATTCCGGGCTAGCAACAAAAAGTAATTTATCATTTACAATATGAAATTGTTTTGGGTCGCTGCCGTCACCTTCTTCGGGATTTAATTCATAAAATAATTCAGTGCCTGCAGCAGTGCCATCGGTGCGCCATAATTCTAAATCGTAAGGGTCGGTTGCGGCACCTGGAAAATAAATATGATCGTTAAATTGAACAAACATATTGGTATATTCAAATGCACGCATCCACATTTGTTTTAATAATACGGAACCTGCTTCAGTGCCATCACTTTTCCAAACTTCAGATTCGCCCGCAGTATTTTTACATTGAAAATAAATATTGTCGTCAATAGCTGTAATATATTGCGGAATACTGCTTGCACCTGCGGCAAAATCTTTTACCATATAAGTGCCAAGCTCGGTTCCATCACTTCTCCATAATTCAATATTATTGCCACCACCATCAGCAGCAAAATATATTACATCATTCATTTGAGCAAAATATTGTCCCGACATAAAAACCGAATTGGAGCAATCGCCAGGACCGGGATTAATATCTTTTACCAAATAAGTTCCTGCTTCCGTTCCATCACTTCTCCACAGTTCAGCACCATGTGATGCATCAGTTGCTCTGAAATAAATAATATTGTTCATCACA
The DNA here is from genome assembly GCA_035439505.1 of Chitinophagales bacterium. Classification (GTDB taxonomy): domain Bacteria; phylum Bacteroidota; class Bacteroidia; order Chitinophagales; family BACL12; genus UBA7236. The sequence continues at coordinate 54,944 of DAORKJ010000007.1, read as the reverse complement.
ATAAATTCACTTCCGCAACCAAACGTTGATTCACAATAACTATTGCTGCCGGAGCCAATATCTTTTATCATTATGGTATTAGCTTCAGTGCCATCTGTTTTCCATAATTCGATTCCGTTGGTGCCATTATTGGCAATAAAAAATAATTGATCATTAACATGTGCAAATAATCCTGGAGCACTATTAGGTTCACCGGGATTAATATCTTTTACTAGTGTTAATTCCGTTTGAGCATACAATTGGTGTGTAACACAAGTTAAAATGAGTAATAATTTTTTCATAGCGGTAGTTTTAGAACAAACAAAATACGGATTTTATCGGAGAATAACAAAGTAGGAAAAATGCTTATTGTAGCAGGATGGTGGTTCAACTAAATGTAATTATATAAAGACTTTTTGTAAGTGATTGATTATCAGTAAATATATGGAAATTTTGTTGTTTCTTTGTTTTGAGATGGATACCATTTGGCCACAATTCGTATGAACAAATTGTTTTTGAAGTTGAATTAGATACTGCAGATAAAATATTTGTGGTAAAAGGTGCTTATATGCTGTTGATGAAAATGAAAAGTTGTGAGGAAGCGGAATGCAAGGGGATTTAATCTTTTGACATTTTAACATAATTTATTTGAACCCTTTCCAAATTAGTAACTATATTTACATACAGCATACTTATGAAAGAAAATAACTCCCGTCGTCAATTCCTGCGCAATACAGCTTTGGCAGGTTTCTCTTTAGGTTTGATCAATACAAGCACTAAAGCAAATTCGCGTCAGCCTTTAACGGTGTTAGGTGCGTGTAATCCTACTACCCTTGATTATTATGGTCAGGGACCGTTTTACACGGCTGATGCGCCGGATATTATTGACAATTTATTAGCAGATTTAGCAGAACCCGGAACACGATTAGTAATAAGTGGGAGAGTGCAAACATTAGATTGCACCGCTACTATTGCCAATACTATAATTGATATCTGGCATGCTAATGCAGCAGGTGCTTATGATAATACCGGATTTAATTTGCGTGGAAAAACCTTATCTAATGCGGAAGGATTTTATATATTTGAAACAGT
>DAORKJ010000007.1:46259-53773 GCA_035439505.1 Chitinophagales bacterium | reverse complement strand
CACCGACAAATAGTATTCCGGATGGACATTATTTTCTCACACTACAAATTAACGATTTGCAAGTGCATTATGTGAAAATTATGAAAGTGTGATCCAGTTTACCGTTTGCTTGTTTTAGGAAATGAACCAAATAACAGATAAGTTTTTTTTCAAATTTGTTGACTTATTGTAAAAAATACAATAAGTAATTTATTCTATCATAAATTGAGTGGTATAATTTCCAAGTGCTGAATTAATTTGTGCGATGTATATCCCGGGTTTGGGCTGACTGAGCGTTATTTTACCTGAAGAAACTTGATTGGCCGTATATACTTTTTGTCCAATCGTATTATAAATAACAAGTGTGAATTTTTCATTCTGAAATTGGTTACCGATATTCAAATTAAATTGACCGTTATTTGGGTTTGGCAAAATTTCAAATGAAGTACTATTTATTGATGTGATAGCAGTAGGAATTTCTTCTTCACCATAACGAAAAGCCACACCTGCATCGCTGGTACCACCGCTGTTGGTCATGCCAAACAAAGCTTTGTTAACCATTAACAAAGTGCCAAAAGGTAAACTGCCATTTTCAGCACCATTAAAATCTACTAGTTGCTGATAGTCGCTGCCATCAGTTTGAATTTGAAAAACGAAACCAAAATTATCCGGTCCTCCCAGTTCGGCCATGCCATACAAAGTAGTTCCATCTAAAATTAATGAGCCAAGTGGTTGTGCACCGTTATCACTATTAAAATCAAGTAGTTTTTGATAACCTGAACCATCCGTTAACATTTTGAAAATAGTACCACGATTTTCTTCGCCTCCGTTATTGGTCATGCCATAGAGATAAGTACCATCATAAATTAAACTTCCATATCCAAATGCGCCATTCGGGTCATCGAGCATATCCATTATTTTTACAAAATCTGTTCCGTCTTTTTTAACTTTAAATGCGGCGCCTAAAAAATCGGTTCCACCACTCACTGTCATTCCATACAAATAAGTGCCATCAGAAACAAGAGCACCATTTGGTGTAACACCGGTTTCTTCTCCATCAAAACTAAAAATCACTGCATATTCACTGCCATCCGGTTTTAATTTATATATCATTCCTGCTGAGTTGTCACCTCCTTGTGGTGATAGGCCATACAAATAGCTGCCATCAAAAAATAGTTTACCTTTTAAATTTCCACCATCATCACCCCCGATAAATTCATGAATTAAAATAAAATCTGAACCATCGGGTTTAACTTTAAAAATTACACCTCCACCAAGTGGTCCACCACTACTTGTAGTGCCATACAAATAAGTGCCATCAGAAATAAGTCCGCTTTTAGGACTACTACCTGTTACAGCGTCGTCAAAATCCACAATTTTGGAAAATTCGGTTCCGTCTGTTTTTAAACGGAAAATTATACCATGACCTGTTAATCCACCTGCAGATGTTGTGCCGTATAAAAAATTGCCATCATAATAAAATTCTGCGTGATATGGATAGGCACCGGTTTCAACGCCATTCATATCAACTAATTTAGTGTATTGTGCAGTAGCTAGTTGACAGTTAATAAAAATTAAAAGGGCAAAGACAATTTGTTTCATACAATAATCATTTAATAAAAAAGATTAAATTCCTGAAACAAAATTCATCAAAAGAATATCCCCATACCATACCACAATAAGGTGAGTACTCAAAAATCCCCGCAACTTCCCATCTTCCCGTCTTCCCGGCAAACACAACCATCCAACAGCTTCACCCATTCACCACAAACTGATACCCCTTTCCCTTCAACGTAATTATTTCTACCCCATTACCAGTCCCAAAATACTCACGCAGTTTTCGAATATATACATCTAAATTTCGGGAATGAAAAAAACTATCATCACCCCAAACTTCTAACAACAAACTTTTTCTATCGGTTATATTATTGATATTTCGGCAAAAAACTTGCAGCACTTCTGCCTCGCGATTGCTGAGTTTATAAATGGTATTTTCAAATTGTAATTCATATTTATTACTATGAAAAATAAATTTTCCAATAGTTATGGCTTCTCCATATTTATTTGCACCACGAGCAAGTTGTAGCTGATTATGAATACGTGCAACGAGCTCTTCGATACTAAATGGTTTGCGGATATAATCTGTAGCGCCGGAATTAAATCCGGTTAACACATCCTGTGTTTGTGTTTTAGCCGTTAAAAATATAATCGGCAATTTCGGATATCGGTTATTAATCATTCGGCCAAGTTCAAATCCATCTATATTGGGCAACATAACATCTAACACACATAAATCAGGTGTAAAACGATTGAAAGTTTCCATCACTTTAGCACCATCCTTAACCAGTACGACCTCAAATCCTTTTTGCTCCAAACTATCGGTGACAATAGTCCCAAGATTTAATTCATCCTCAACATATAATATTTTTGTTTTTTTCATGCTTGTGGAAATACTAATGTGAAGGTACAACCTTTGGTTAAATTATTGGCAACACTGATACTTCCTCCGCTTTGTTGCATTACTTGTGCTGCGTAGTATAATCCCAGGCCATAACCTTTAATATTATGTTTATTACCGGAAGGTACGCGGAAAAATTTTTCGAATATTTTTTGTGTATAGGCTTCGGGAATTCCCGGGCCATTATCTGCAATAGTTATCACAACTTTTCCATGCTCTTCAATCAGTTGTATATTTATATGTGGCTGTTCATTGCCATATTTTAAACTGTTTTCTATTAAATTAAATATCACCCCTTTAATATGTAAACTATCACCAACTATATTACCTGCTACATTACCTGGTAAAAATTGAATAACACCACCTTTTTGCTGAACTTGCATCTGCATCCCTAAAATTGCTTCATCAATAATGTTTTTTAACACTATAGGTTCAGATTGAAATACTTGTTTGCCATTATCCAACAAAATACTATTCATTACTTTGTTGACCAATAAATCGAGGCGACTAATTTCCTGTGCAGCCATTCCTAAATAATTGGTCATTTTTTCCTGTTGTTGTTGAGGGTTCATGTGTTGTAATGCTTCGATAGCAACTTTAACTGTGGCAACAGGTGTTTTTAATTCATGGGAAATATTACTAATCAGGTCATCTTTTAAAACTGCCAAACGCATTTGGTTGCGAATATTGCGATAGGAAAAAATAAATGCCAGTGTAATTACACCTATTAATAAAAGGCTAAAAATGATTTCCGGCAATAATGCTTTTACTAAATAACCATTGTATTGTTGAATCTCAACGCCATAGGGTGATGGTAACATGTGGGATTCATAATAAAACATTGGTGGTGGAAACATTTTTTCTTTTCTTCCTGATACCCAAACCGGTTTTACACTGATGTTGTTATCGATCAAATTTGCTGAAAAAAAACTTTTCAATTGCGTTGTATCTTCCGCAGTAAGTATCTCGGTAAAAAATCCCCTTTTTGTTTCGTTCTTATTCACTTCTGTAATAAACATTTTTACACTTTGAAACAAAATATTACTGGAGTCGGTGCTAAATTCCAGATTAAAACTTTCCTGCTCAATGCCATGCGGTAAACCTTTTACTTCAATGAGATTTGGAGCTGTATCGCCAAATGTTGTGCTGGTAATTATTTGCACGGAATCGCCATTGTGGTCGATACCTTTTTTAGCATAGGTTTCAATTTTAAATCCAGCTGTATCATCCAGAATTGGCTGTATAAGATTTTTTGCAATTAATGTATCAGTAAGGCGGGTTTTGGCGTCAATAAATTGTTCAAAAATATCCTTGTTTAATTCCAATTTGGCGGTATTAAACTCAGTTTGCAACCATCGTCCTATAAACAAAACCAGGAGTAGTCCGCCAACTACCATCATTGTTATAACCCCGGTTATTTTATTATTCCCCATAATTTCTACCTACAAAAGTATAGTATTAAATATTGTTAAAATCGGCGCTTAACCTTAATTAACCTTAATTGGGGCAGAGTTAACATGCCTCTTCATAGCAGGTTATACTTTTGCATAAAACAATTAACAATGAGAAAACAAATAACCTTATGCTTTTTGCTGCTCTGCACAATAGGTGCTTTTGCCCAGCAAAGTGGGACTGTACAATACCAGGAAACAAGAAAACTTGACCTCCATTTCGATGGTGATATGCCTCCGCCTCCGGGCTTGCCTACTGAACATACCAATAAAACATTATTGTTTTTTAATGATGCTGCTTCATTATATAAAAATGATACTGCGAATACCGATAATATGAACGTTGATCGAGAAACAGAAGATGGGGGCAGAGTATTTATCCAAATGGCTGCACCAGATAATCAAATTTATTGTGATTTAGCCAATAAAAAAATGATACAGCAGCGTGATTTTATGCAACGCAAATTTTTAATAGAAGGTGAAATGGTTGCTGAAGGATATAAACTTACCGGCAAACAAAAAATGATTTTAAACTACCCTTGTTCTGAAGCCATTAAAACGGATAGCACAAAAACGATGGTATTATGGTACACACCTGCTATTCCTGTTTCTAGTGGACCTTTTAATTATGTTGGGTTACCGGGTTTAGTATTAGAAGTGAATATTAATAACGGAGAACAAATTATTACTGCTTTATCTGTTAGCAAGGAAGTAAACCCTAAAAATATTGTGAAACCTAAGGATGGTAAAAAAGTAACTCAGGAAGAATTTGATAAAATAGTAGAAGAGAAGATGAAAGAAATGGGTGTTGAAGGTGGTCGCCCGGGTGTGGTAATTAAAATTGAAAATGACTAAACTTAACTGATGAAAAAAAGTATTGTAACCATAATTTTGTGTTGGTCTGTTTTCCAATTATTTGGCCAACAATCACTGAATGGTATTGTGATGAGTGATAAGGCAACACCGGTGGAATTTGGAACGGTGGCACTATTAAAACCGAGTGATTCAACTTTATTGTATTTCGGAATAACCAATGCAAGTGGCAATTTCGAAATAAAAAGTGTTGCAGGTGGCAATTATGTGTTACAAATTTCATTTATTGGTTACAATACTTATGATACTTTGATTACAGTGCCTAACTCAAAGGAGGGTAATCTCGGATTATTTATTTTACAAACTGCCACAGTTGGACTTGATGCCGTAAATATTTCTGCTGAACGAATTCCGATTCAAATAAAAGGGGATACTATTCAGTATAATGCTTCATCCTATAAAACACATCCTGATGCTTCAGCTGAAGATTTGTTGAAAAAAATGCCGGGCATTGAAGTGGATCAATCAGGTAATATTAAAGCGCAGGGCGAAGATGTTCAGAAAGTATTAGTGGATGGAAAAGAATTTTTTAGCAATGACCCAACTGTTGCGACCAAAAATTTGCCTGCTGATGCCATAGAAAAAGTACAGGTTTATGATAAATCGTCGGATGAAGTGGAATTTACCGGAATAGAAGATGGTTCACAAAGCCGTACGATTAATCTGGTATTAAAAGAGGGGAAAAAAAGCATGTGGTTGGGTGATGCGAAGGCTGGTGGAGGAACTGACAATAAATATCAGGTGAATGCAAAATTATATCGATTTACAAAATCAGATCAGATTGCATTTTTAGGTATGCTAAATAATATCAACCAATTCGGTTTCAGTTTTAGTGATTATATTGATTTTAACGGTGGCATTGGGAATATGATGAGGGGAGGAGGATTCAGAATTGAGACGGAGGGAGATTTGCCGATTGATTTTGGACAAACTATTAATGGCTTAATAACCAGTGGTGCTGCCGGCGTGAATTATTCGCACGAAGTTGTTGAAGGCAATAGATTTAATGTGAGTTATTTGGGTAATGGATATGATAAACACTTAGAAAATTCCACTTACACTGAAAATTATACACCCGGATTTAATTATACCACTGATGCGACAGATGATGAAGTAACCAGAAATTATTACCATCGTTTAAATTTTAATTTGAAAAATAAACCGGATTCCATGCAAAGCATTTTTGGAACAGGAGGTTTATCATTGAATTATGGTCAATCAAATGCTTCCGGTTTTACATCCACCTATTTAGCGGATATTGTAACCAACTCGCTTACGTCCAGCAGTTTCGATAAATCAGATAATGTGAGTGGTAATGCCAACTTGAGTTATATCCGCAAATTTGCAAATGATTGGAAATATATCAAGATAACTACCGACCTGAGTGCTAAGCAGACATTAACAGCTGCTGAATGGGATAATGTTACTAATTATTTTGACACCGGTATTACAGTTGCCGATAATGCATTTCAAGACGAAACAAATAACAATGCCAGCGTAAATGTCGATTTAATTACTTTGCGAAAAATCGGTAAAAGCTTATATCTGGAACCTGTTTTGTCCGGGGGATATTCGTATGAATTATTGCAACGCAGTCGTGGGAATTTACTGGAAGGTCCAACACCAATAGATAGTCTGAGTCCCGAATTTACTCGTAAAAATTATTTTATTCAACCCCGGTTGTCGCTCAAACGAAATACTAAAAAAACACAATTTAAATTTGGCGTTGGTGTTGAATACCTCAGTATGCAAAATATGGTTTTTGATGCATTATATCCTGAAAAGACATCCCTTTATGTGATACCGGAATTATTTTATGAAAAAGAAATAAAATCCGGCCGCAGGTTTGGGATTAATTACAATGCCTATGTCAATACACCGACTGCTGACCAATTATTGCCGGTTTCTGATGATATTAATCCGTTATCAGTGTACACAGGTAATCCGGATTTGGAACCTGAATATGTGCACAATTTGTATGGTCATTTTATGTTATTTGACCAATTTTCGTTTACCAGTTTGTTTACAAGGGCTCAATTGACTTATGTACAGAATAAAATCAATTTCTCAAAAGTTATTAATCCTGATTTAACTGAAGAATATACGGTTGTGAATGTGGACCAGGATATTGCTGGTTCTATTGGAGCGGATTTTGGAACACCTATAAGACCATTAAAAATTAATTTGAGTTTGGACTTGTCTGAATCCTATGACAGAGGAATTAATTATGTTAATGGTGAAGAAAATTTAATCAATGCATTTACACACAGGGTGGGTTTGAGTTTTGATAACAGGAAAAAAGATTATGTGGATGCACGGGTAGGTGGTTCGATTAAATTTACGCAAACTGATTACAGCATTGAAACGGGACAAAGCGGGAATTATGTCACCAACTCCTTATATCTGGATTTGAGTGTAACTCCGGATAGTTTGTGGAGGATTGCGTTTAATGGAGAGATTAGCGAATATTCAGTGACAGGGTTTGAAGAAAGTACGATAGTTCCATTGTTGAGTGCGGAGATTAGCAGGTATATATTAAAATCGAACCGCGGGACAATTACTTTGAAGGCTTATGATTTATTAGATAAAAATACAGGTATTACGCAGCAGAGTGCTTATAATTATTTGATGCAGCAACAAAGTAATACAATAGGAAGATACTTTATGCTTAGTTTTAAATATCGGATTAATAAGACTGAACAAAATTCAAGTGTCGAGGTGAAAGTGAAATAAACAGGTGAATGAGCATTTAA
>DAORKJ010000007.1:39433-46159 GCA_035439505.1 Chitinophagales bacterium | reverse complement strand
AACAGCCGGAACCACAGAGGGCAAAAGTTGATATAATAAATCAATTTGTTTAGTTTGATGTTTTGAAATAAAAAGGCAAGGGCTGTTTGAAAATTTCAAACAGCCCTTGTTAGTTAACAACCATTATATTTCAACTCACTTAAAATAGTCTTATACCAACTACGTAGCCGAGGGATAAACCTGTGGTTACATTTAATCCTTCGTAGCTGGCAAAGGTGTTTTCTTTGAAAGGTGTGTAATCGTTATCATATACTTCAACATTGATAACTGGTCCACCATAAACCGATAAATATTTGGTAATTGAATAACTTGGCATGACTCTGAATTGATTTAACAAATGCACATAGTCATAATTAAAATCAAAATTATCTTCAAAAGTATTCCAAATCATTCCATCCACATCCACCGCAAATTTATTTACAACCGGAATATGTCCGCCAATACCAAATCCATATCCATATTGCATGGTATCCGCTGCAGGATTTATTCCAAATGCGAAAGTATTATAAACATAAGGGCTTCCAAATCGAAGTGCAATATTGGCAAGGAATAAATCGGAATTATATACTTCTACATCAAAAATGCCATTGCGACTAAAACTCAATAAACCGATTGCAACACCGTCAATAGTATCGGCAATATTAATTAATCCGATTTGTGTGCCTTTTACATTTTTGGCTAAATTAATCAGACCAATTTGTGCACCTGTAATATTGTTGGCAACATTTACTATACCTGATGCTTGTAATCCTAATAAATCGTTAGAAGTAGCAATATTGATAACACCGGCAGCTTGCATTAATTTACCACTATAATTTGTGCCTGATGCAATATTTATAATTCCGGCAGCTTGCATACCATCAACTTGCCCTCCTGAATAATTGGCAATTCCGGCTCCTTGCATGCCTCGCATACCTGATTTACTATAATTAGCTACCCCGGAATATTGCATCCCAAATGTAGATCTCGCAAAATTAAACACCCCTGCACCTTGCATACCGGTTAAATCTCCTCCAATCACATTGCCAACACCTGCAAATTGGCCTCCAATTACATACCCTTTATCTGCATTTAATACACCACCTACTTCTAATCCCTGCACAGCTCCATTATATCCCTGAATCATGTTTACCGAAAAATGGTGATAATATTTATATCCATCTATTCCATTGGAACTTACAGGTGTAACAAATGATAATTGTGCATACCGATTTTTAAAGGTAGCAGGTGCAATTGTTTTAGCTTCATTATTGTCACCTACTGAATCAGGTATTACATTATTCGAAACAATTGTTGTTGTATCATTTTTTGTTTGATTTGATTTGGTAATTTGTTCAAACAAAGCATCAGCCTTTTTTTCAATTTTCAAAGCTAATGCAGCTACCTCACTCACTTTTGCCACTAATACAGATGTATCGGGAGTTTGTGCTAAAGTTTTACTGTTATTTGTTGGCGATTGTGTTATAGTTTGGTTTTTGGTTGTGTTGTTGGTAGCACTTTGCTGTTGTGTTAGTAACAATTCTGCTACTGCTCCGGGTTTGACAATGGAAATTTCAATTGCTTTTTGTTCAACGTTAAATTTGTATGCTTGTAATTCAAATGGTGTAATTTTTTCAGTTTGCTGTAGTGTGCGTTGACTGATAGATGTTGTATTGGGAGTGATGTTATTTTTGTTTAAGTCAACCTCAGGATTTTGAACATCAGGTTTTTCGGTATTACTTAATACAACATCATTTGAAATAGGAGTGAGGCCTAGATCATTTTTATTTGTTGTTTCATCAATCTTTTTATTTGCAACAATATCATTTGCAACGGTAGTTGAATTTGCTACTTTTTCATACTGCTCAGATTGCGTTGTTGCTGCTAAGGTTTCAACCTCAGCACTATGTTCAATTACCGGGCTGGCATTATTGATTACAGGTTCTTCGGTTATTACCGTGGTTTGTTCATCAATTTGATTTTCTTCGATTACTGTAGTTGGTGTTTGGGTGATGGTTTGTGTATTATCGGATGAATTATTTTGTGCAATTGTATCTGGTGATTTGTCTGTGGAATTTAATGCAATTACTGTTGCAATAAGGCCTCCTATTATTATTCCGCTGGAAAACATAATCCATTTGTTTTTAAAAAGTTTTTGGAAAAAATTGAGTTGTGGTGCAGCGGCATACATCCCCATTAAGGCATCAAAATCCTTATGCTTATTCACCTGTTCGGTGCTAAGTGGTTTATATGCTATTTTAAATTTAATTTTTTGCATGTGCTGTTATTGAACTACGGGTAAAAATTTCCTGATTTTTTCTAAAATGCGATGGACTTTTAATTTGGCGTTATTTTCTGTGATATTCTTTATTGCTCCTATTTCTTTAAAAGATCGTTTTTCAAAGTATCGCATCTCTATCAGTTCAAGCGAATCGGCATCGAGTTGTTTTAAGGCCTTAAAAACATTTTCCCGCTGCTCCATCGCCGAACTGCTGTCTTCATCGCATATAGCTTCAATCCCACTTTTTTCTACATTTACTACACGCATTTTTTTGTTATCCCGGAAATATTGGGCTGTTTCGTTTGCTGCAATTCGCAACAGCCATGCTACAAATGACACTCCCCGGTATTGATATTTGTTCAAATTTTGTAATGCTTTCAGAAATACCTGTTGTGTAATATCAGCAGACATAGCTTCATCGTCTGTTCTGCGATATACAAACAGAAATACTTCTTCATAATGGGCATCATAGAAGTGGCGGAAGGCTCTTGGGTCCTTTCGCGCCGCTGCTATTAATGCTTCTTCATTCAAATAATCCAAACCTAAAAATTATGGAATGTGAATTAAACTTCCGCTGCCGGAAATGTCAACATTGATAATGGGTGAATTTTTATAATAGATATCACCACTACCGTTAATTTCACCATCAATTAAATCAAGCGCATTTAATTCAATGTCACCTGAACCACTTATTTCTACATAAGCATCATGAGAAAGAAAACCAAAGGTCAACATTTCACCTGAACCGCTAATTTGTAAATTAAGTGATGAGCCTTCACCGCTCAAAGTTACACTACCTGAGCCTGATATATCTGCAGATATACCGGTTACATAGGATAAAATCTGCATACTGCCTGAACCACTAATATCCATATCTATCATATCAGCGTTTATTGAATCAATTGCCGTAAATGAACCTGATCCGCTGATATCAATATTTAATGATGATGTATTAATTACACTTTGTGTAAACACTGAACCGGAACCACTAATGTCGATGGAAGTTAAAATCGGCAGTGTTACATATACTTTCACAGGCTCACCTTCATCAATACAATGTTCGCTGTATATTTCTAAAGTGCTTCCTGAAAGGGCAGTTTTAATTTCACCCATAAGGTTTTCCTGAGCTTCAATATACAAATCAAACTCAGTTCCTTGTGTGATATACACAATTGCCTCCATTTCGTTGCTGATTCCTGTAAATCCGCTTATTTCTCGCGTTTCGGTGGTAACCGGTCCTGAACCGTCCACACATGGCCATTTTTCTCTGCCGCAGGAGCTTAGGGTATATAATATCCCTAATCCCGATACTAATATTACTAATCGTAAATCCATGATAGTTGTTTGTTTTGCCTATACAATGCAGTTACAAGTCAAAAGTTACAGCCATCTTCAAAAAATTGCCCAAATTAAATGTTAAAATTTCTTAGCAAACCAGTGTAAACCAAGCCAACTGGTTCTACTTTTTGGCAAATAGAGCATGTAGGACAGGCGATAAGGGCTGTTTCAAGGTTTTTCCGGAAAAAAAATCCAAAGCTGCTTTTGTTTCGTATGTAATCTCAAATCAAACAACATGCAAAAGCTATTTACACCCTTTCTTATTATCGCAGCTATGCTCTTTACACTCGCTTCATGTACTAATATGAGTGGTAAGGATGCTGCACCTAATGCAGTTAATGCAATTCCTAAATTACTGGACAATCCATTAACAACCGGTTCCGATGTGGAATGGGAAACAATATTAACCAGTTACGATAAGGCAATAGCCACATTGAATCAAAATCCAGCAGCGTTGGACCAATATATTGTTCTGGCTCAGGTATTTATCACAGAAGCTCGTTTAACGGGCAATTCCGGTTATTACAACGAAGCGGCTATAAAAATGCTGGACAAGGTTTTGACAGATGAAAATAAAAATGATGAATTGGTATTCCAGGCACTTACCTTAAAATCAGGTGTGTTATTATCGATGCATCAGTTTAATGATGCGCTGGCAACTGCCAATACGGCTTTTGCCATCAGTAACCATAATGCACAATTATTAGGTGCTTTAGTAGATGCTCATGTAGAATTGGGAAATTATACTGAAGCAGTTAAATATTGTGATATGATGATGCAATTACGTCCCGATATTCGTTCTTATTCACGGGTGAGTTATTTACGTCAAATTCATGGCGATAATGCGGGTGCAATAGAGGCAATGAAAATGGCCGTTGAATCCGGATTACCTGGAGCGGAATCTACTGAATGGGCAAGAGTAGTGTTGGGCGATTTATTAATTATGATAGGCGATTTAAAAAATGCAGAAATATGTTATACTACTGCAGACGGTTTGCGCAATAATTATGCTTACGCAAAAGCAGGTTTGGGAAGATTAGCAAAAGCTAAAGGTGATTACAATGCTGCCATTACTTACACTGAACAGGCGATAGCAATTATAAGTGATGTTGCATTTGTCAATCAACTTGGTGATTTATACGCATTAAAAGGTGATCAACAAAAAGCCGGCGAAATAAGAGCTGATGTGATGGACCTGCTAAAAGATGCAGAAAAAGAACAAAATAAAAATGGTGCAGCAATTAAGCACAATGGCGCTCGCGAATTAGCAATGGCTTATATGCAAAATGGGAAAATGGCAGATGCTTATACATTTGCTAAAAAAGATTTAGCGACAAGACAATCTAATATTGATGCTAATGAATTAGCGGCTTGGACTGCCTATTTAAATAAAGATTATACACAGGCGAAAATATATGCCGAAAAAATGTTGGCAACCAACACTAAAAACCCTGTTACCTTGTATAAAGCCGGTATTATTCTTAAAAAGAACGGCGACAATGAAAAAGGAACTACCTTAATTAATGAGGCTACTGCAATGCAGCCAAATATTGCCAATCAGGTAAATACTGCTATTACTTATTAATATTCCAACCATAACCTTCCTCTTTTGAGGAAGGTTTTAATTAAGTAATGATGAAAAAAATAACATTTTTAAGCCTATTTGTGTTGATCGCATTTCAACAAAGTTATGCGCACACCATTAATTACACCCTAGATAAAATGAATGATGGAGAGGTGTTCTGGCAATATTTACGAGAAGGGTTTTTGCATATTATTCCCCTTGGATTGGATCATATTTTATTTATCCTTTGCGTGTTTTTTCTAAATACCAACCTAAAAAAAATAATATTACAGGCAAGTATGTTTACGCTTGCACATACCATTACGCTTGGATTGAGTATGTATGGTATTATTAATCCACCAAGTGGAATTGTTGAACCTATTATTGCACTTTCTATTGTATTTCTTGCAGTAGAAAACATTTACGCACAAAAAGTAAAACCCTGGCGACTCATCATGGTATTTATTTTTGGGTTAGTACATGGCATGGGATTCGCCGGTGCCTTAAATGATTTGGGAATGCCAGCATATGCATTCAGCACAGCATTAATAAGTTTTAATATCGGTGTTGAACTCGGTCAGTTAGCAATCATTTTTGCAATGTATTTTTTGGTGAGTAAACAATTTAGTAATGCAGTATGGTATAGAAGTAAGTTGGTGATTCCGGTGTGTATGATTATAGCCGTAATAGCCGGTTACTGGACATTAGAGCGTTTTTTAACATTATAAAATCCATTGACCAAGTTTTTACGTAAATGGTATTATGCAAGCAGCACTTCAATATCAACATAAACAGGAATCCGTGTCAGTGATGTTATTACTGATAGTGGTGTTGACATTGCTGCGACCTATTACACCATTTATTACCGATTCCATTGCGCATCATTTTTATTCTCAGCAACATGAACAATTGCACCGAATTGGGATTAATCACCTGGAAAAGGATTTACAAGATGCTAACGAAACACAAAGTTCATCAGAAAAAAAAGGAAATGGATTTGAGCAGATATTAATTTTCTTTTTGCAATTCGTTTTATCTCCCGCAATAGCAATTTTCTCTATAATACTATTTAAGGAACCTAAATGTTGGCAACTACGTACATCTAAAAAGCCAACGTTACAACCTCCGGATGCAAACTTTGTAGTCTGCCCGGACAACACAACACCAAGTGTAAAGGTTGTTTAAGGTTAGCAAAATTAAAGGCAGACTATCTTCTTCATCATTTAGCATACAGGCGGCAGTGTGGCTGCACTGCCGCTTTTTTATTGCCTTTACTTTGTAAAACCTCAATTATGAATACTTTTTGTAAAAAATACAATAACTATCTTGTTATATTATTACTCACATTTTCACAGTCTGTTTTTGCGCACAATGGCAGCATTCAGGGAAATATCACACAGCAATCTAATGGACAACCAGTTTCAGATGCCATGATTTTCGTGAGTGAACTATCAACTACTACATTTACCAATACCTTTGGAAATTATACTATTACTGATTTACCTAAAGGAACTTATCATTTATCGATTGTACACATCGGTTTCGAGCAGTTGACTGCAGAACT
>DAORKJ010000007.1:0-39333 GCA_035439505.1 Chitinophagales bacterium | reverse complement strand
GACCATGGAACAGATATCAGTGTAAATGTTGATGGAATTCCCGTAAACATGGTAAGTCATGCACACGGACAGGGCTATGCAGATTTACATTTTTTAATACCGGAAACTGTGCAGTCCTTTGACTTTTTGAAAGGCCCTTATTATGCCGGTTATGGCGATTTTGCCACAGCTGCAGCCGTAAATTTTAAAACAAAAAACACGCTGGATTATAATACCATTAAAGTGAGTGCAGGGCAATTTAATACCTTGCGCACCTTATTAATGATGCAATTACCAATAGCCGAAAAAACGGCGTCAAAATCATCTGCCTATTTGGCCGGCGAATACCAAATTACCGATGGTCCGTTTAATAGCCCTCAGGATTTTACCAGGGTGAATCTTTTTGGTAAATATCATACTTCCATGCGCAATAATACTATTTTGCAATTAAGTGCATCAACATTTAGTAGTAGATGGAATGCATCAGGCCAAATACCGCAGCGTGCAATTGATATGGGTTTGATAGATAGATTTGGTGCAATTGATGATAAGGAAGGTGGTATTACAAGCAGATCAAATATAAATGTAGAATTAATTAAAAGTATAAATACAAATACCACTATTTCTAATCAAATTTATTTTAGTGATTATCAATTTGAATTATATAGCAATTTTACATTCTTTTTGGAAGACAGTATTAATGGTGATATGATTAAACAAAAAGAACACCGACATTTATATGGGTATAAATCGAAATTATCTCATGAATCTATTGTTGCAGGTAAATTGTTGACTACAGAAGCCGGAATTGGATTCAGGTATGATAAAAGTATGGAGAATGAATTGTCGCATGTGGCGGAACGCGAGTTCTTATTGAATCGTTTGGCATTTGGTAATATTTATCAAACGAATGCTTTTATTTATTTGGATGAAACATTGCAACTTACAGACAGGCTTGCTGTTAATGCCTCGTTGCGATATGATATGTTCAATTTTGCATATGACAACTTAATGGATAGTAGTTATCAATTCAACAGTGTTGATGATGGCATTTTATCTTATAAATTAAATTTCAATTACACAGTTAATAACAATTTAGGCGTTTATTTACACACAGGTAAAGGCTTCCATTCAAACGATAGCAGGGTAGTAGTTGCGCAAAATGCACTGCAAACGTTACCTGCTGCTTATGGTGCTGATTTAGGCTTACAGGTAAAACCCTACCGGAATTTAATTTTGAATCCTGCAGTGTGGATATTGTACTTAGAACAGGAATTTGTATATGTTGGCGATGCGGCAGTAGTGGAAGCAGGTGGGAAAACATTACGCAGAGGATTTGACTTATCAGCTCGATGGGAATTAACTGATTGGTTATTTGTTGACGCTGATATTAATTACACTTTAGCAGAATTAATTGGTTCCCCTGAAGGAGCTAATTATATTCCTCTTGCAGCAGATTTAACAGCAATTGGCGGATTGAATATTCGAACTGAAAATGGATGGAGTGGCAGTTTACGCTACCGCTACATGGATGATCGTCCGGCAAATGAAACAGGGTCGGTAATTGCAGAAGGTTATTTTGTAAACGATGCGGTAATCAATTATACAACAAAAAATTATGCGCTGGGAATTGAAGTGCAAAATTTATTTAATGTAGATTGGAATGAAGCACAATTTGATACAGAGAGTCGTTTGTTGGATGAGCCAACACCGGTGAGTGAATTACATTTTACTCCAGGCACTCCATTTTTTGCAAAGGGAAGTGTAAGCTTGTTTTTTTAATTAATAGGAAAGGTGCTGCATTTTGTTAATAAATTTAGAATGTCAGCACTTTTCCATTTTTGTGGATTAATTGTTTAGCTGTATTCCAATCCGGAAATTTTTCTGCAACGTATGAATATGTTGCCAATTTGTCAGAAATAGATTGGGATTGTTTCATTGCTTTTAAATGCTCACCAGAACGTGCAAAATTTTTCATGGCTGCTTCATTTTCCCATGCACTCAGGGTATAATGGTCGCGCCAAAACCCACTGTTCGACATACGAATGAACCCACTGGAGTTTTGTGCCTGACGCATAATCTTATAGCCAAAATAACTCAACCTGAAAAAGAACCAAGGTTTACGCAAATGAATATAGGTGACAGTAATAATCATACAAAGAGTTTTGCCTAGTCAAAGATAGGTGGTATAAGCGATTATATAAAAAAATTGTTTTAAACCTACGCTCATGTGGTTCTGAACATTAGCGGCAATAAAATGTTTAATGGCTTACCTATCTTTCACAATATTTGAATTTTTAACACGTCATCACCATTATGATTCAGGCTTTAGGCAGTTTACCAAAAGGAGCAGTCCTTGAAAGAATACGACAAGCACCCAATTATACCTCAAACGGATTTGAAAATTTATCTCATACGCCTACAATGGCTGAGGGGCATAACTTTTTTAAAGTTATGCGGGCATTTATGAATAAGCCGAAAGGAAGCGTTCCAACTTCAATTATTCCATCCATACAAAACGATTTAAATCGGCTGCCTGATGGCAATCCTGCTATGGTTTGGTTTGGGCACTCTTCATATTTATTAAAAGTGGAAGGTAAAAATATTTTAGTAGACCCTGTATTTAGCGGTAATGCCTCACCATTTTCATTTATGGTAAAGGCTTTCAATGGGAGTAATGTGTATAGTGCTGAAAATATGCCCGATATTGATATTTTAATTATTACACACGATCATTATGACCATTTGGATTATCAAACTATTAAAGCATTAAAGTCGAAAGTTAAACAAGTAGTTTGTTCGTTAGGTGTTGCTGCCCATTTAATTAAATGGGGATATGATGCAAAAATAATTACAGAATTGTATTGGGGAGAAAAAACAACCATTCAAAATATTCAATTTACGGCTGCGCCTGCCCGGCATTTTTCCGGGAGAACAATAATTCGCAACCGCAGCTTGTGGAGTTCATTTATTTTGAGAACCGTATCCCACCAAATTTATATTGGTGGTGATTCGGGTTATGATACACATTTTAAACAAATAGGAGAGGACTTTGGAAAATTTGATCTGGCAATTTTGGAGTGTGGCCAATATAACCCCGCTTGGAAATATATTCACATGATGCCTGAAGAAACGGTTCAGGCTGCCATCGATTTAAATGCCGACATTTTTATTCCGGTTCATTGGGGTAAATTCGATTTATCGCTGCATCATTGGACCGAGCCTATAGAGCGGGCTACAGCACATGCGCAAAAACTAAATATGCGTTATTTTACACCTATGATCGGTGCAATTTCACAACTGAATAAAGAAATGCCAACACATAATTGGTGGAGAGATGTTAAGTAATAATTTTGAATTGAAATATTTTAAGGTTGGCAAAAAAATGCATGATTATACTTTCATTTTTATTGTTACAAGCAAACAAAGCCCTGTTTACCTATCAAAGGTGCACGAATGTTTATTAGTTTTTAGTCAAGAAAAATTGAGAGGTATCCGATCCTGAAATTGCCTTAAAATAAATTAATCCCTGGTCTAATGTATAGTACCGATATAAAGTTGATGATGTTGTAGTATCTGTTCTATTGTCAATAAAATCAAAGGTAGTTTGTTCGGTATTGCTTATAATTAAACCGGATACCCATTGGCCATCTAAATCTTTAATCGAGTCTATTTCAGCTTTTCCACTGGCATTAATTGTCATTAAATAAGAAGTGTCAGCAATACCTTTAAAGGAAATTGATAATTTCAAATTGTTATCAAAAAATGAGCATATTTTAGTAGTGTCAAAGTTGCCTTTAAGTTCTACTACTTTTCCGGGTCCAATGGGTTCAAATAACGATTGTTTTAATAATTGAATATTGTTATTTACAAACCATTTTTCAACTGCAAAATTCATGGGTATTGAATCGGAATTTAACCAGTAGGTTGAAATTGTTAATGTAGTATCGTTTATTATTTGGACATTTTGTTTCAACAGCACAGTTATTGGCAGTGAATCTGAATTGTGCATATATGTTCGATAACCGTTGGATGGAATGCCTGCAGTTAGATAATCGGTCATTGATATATCTTTTTTTTGTTCTTTGGAGCAAGCTGACAATACCATAAATACCCCAAATAGCGTTATTATTTTCATCACCTCAAAATTACAAAAACCCGAAACATTCATGGAATTCGTCTAAATTGGTGTTGAGGAGTAGCTTCAACAAAAAATGGATAATCAATGGTAGTAAGTGTTTCAGCCTGTGTGACTTATGTCATTGTCGCTTTCGGCCTTATTTTGTATCTTTGATAGGTCATCAATGTCGATGGCGCTCAATTTTAATATGCAGCAGAAACAGTCCGTTAAATTTATTAATCGTGATAAAAGTTTATTTTACCAGACAGTTAAAGAGAATGTAAATAAGTATTTCACCGATAATCATATATCCAAATTTGGCAATAATACGATGTATATGAAGTCGTTTGTGTTGCTTACAGCATACATCGGAGCTTTTTCTCTGATTTTAATTTTTAATCCACCATTTATTGTCAGTATGTTGTTATGGTTTACCATGGGCATTACTGTTGCCGGTGTTGGAATGAGTGTAATGCACGATGCCAATCACGGTGCTTATGCAGATAACAAATACGTGAATATGATGATGGGTTACACGCTTAATTTATTAGGTGGAACCGTACATAACTGGAAATTGCAACATAATATCTTACATCATACTTATACTAACATTACCGGTTTGGATGATGATATTGATGATAAGGCAGGTATGCGTTTTTCACCACATAATACCTGGAAGCCTAAACATAATTTTCAGTATGTATACGCATTTTTCCTTTACGGTTTAATTACTTTGTATTGGTGTATTGCCAAAGATTTTGCGCAGTTTTCAAAATATACTGCAAATGGCGTAAATGCAAATTCTAGGTCGGCAAATATTATCATGTTTATAAAACTGATATTCCTGAAAGCTGGTTATTTCTTTTTGTTTTTAGTAATGCCAACTATGTTTTTTGAAATACCTTTTATTCAGGTTTTAACAGGCTTCCTAATTATGCATTTTGTAGGTGGAATGATTTTGTCGGTAGTATTCCAATTAGCTCATACCGTAGAAGGAACTTCACATCCAATGCCTTCAACTGATGGAACTATCGAAAATTGTTGGGCAATTCATCAATTGAACACAACAATGAATTTCTCAAGAAAAAATAAATGGTTATCGTGGTATGTTGGTGGACTAAATTTTCAGGTGGAACATCATTTGTTCCCTAAAATTTGTCACGTGCATTATCCTGAAATTGCACCAATTGTTAAAGCTACCGCCGAACAGTTCAATATTCCTTACCTGGAAAGCAAAACTTTTGGCTCTGCCTTACAATCTCATATTAAAACACTAAAACGTTTGGGCAAAATGCCTGTTTTAGATGAAATTATGGGATGATTTTATAACTCAAATGTTTTAATAAACTTTACTGTTACCGCCTGATTGTCTACTACAGGTAAATGTGGGTCTAATCGTGTTACATCAGTGTTGGTGCCTTGATTATAGACGATAAATAAGTCAGTACCTTCCTTTGGATTATATCGGAAACGCAGATTTGCACTAACTAAATCAGATAAATCATCGTATTGCACATAAAACCGCAGCGATACTTTTGTAGTGAAGTTATAGGTTACATTCCATCGAATTAAATTACTCACGAATTGAGTGCTTACCGTATCAGTTAAATAGGTGTCGAAGTTGATATTATTAAATTCATAGTAAAGGGAGAAATTAAGATGTGCATTGATATAGTAATTAATATTTGGCATTAAAGTCAGTTTTTGACCGCTGTAAAATCCACCATATACTCCGATTAATGCAAGTCGAAGCGCAGATTGTGCAGGCGAATAAATTTCCAGTGAATTATTCCAGGTGGTGTAAGTTCCGGCTGCAATGGCATTGTTCTCATCCAATATCCAGTCAAATGGCAATGAGTCTATTTTATATTCAAACAACGACACATTAATTTCCATTCCATTCTTAAATTGAACACCTGGCCATAGGTCGATTGCATGTGTTTCTCGTTTGTGTGTATCAAATCTCCAACGATAATTATTGGTGGAGTTCAAATACATATATTGCAATTTACTCGATTCGGGAAGTCCAACCCGATAGGTGAGTTGCGTGCGGCTATTACCATAATTATTATCATCAATAAATCCCATATCAGGGCGAATTTCATTACCGAGAAAATCCAACGTGCTGCTGTAAGTAAATCCGGTTACAGCTGATTTGAAAACACCCAGATGTAAATAACTGGCATCAATGAAATCATTAGCCTGTAAATTAATAAGAGTGCTTGCTACACCACCTTCAACAGTAAATTGCTGGGTAAATCTTTTTACAAAGTCCAAGCCTACAGACTGATTAGAGGTGTTAGAAGTATCGGTATTTATTTTATTGGTAATAATACCGCCTACAAAACTCCCTAAGGAATCGATATCTTTTCTGGTGCGCAAAACTGTAAAGTTGTGTGGCGAAATACCCTCATCTGCAATACCTAGTGTTTGCATATTTAAGGCACCCATTTGCCAGCCATTCGCTTTTCCTGTTAATCTTGCACCACCAATTATTGGGACTATTAATCCATTTTCGCGCCCAATTTTTCTTGAAATGAATAAAGTATTCCCCGAAGGAAATCCAAAGCTTAGGTTATTGGCGGATTCCAAAAAGAAACTTCGTTTTTCCGGTAGGTTTACTTCGTACTTGGAAAGGTTAATAATGCGGTCATCAACTTCAGCCTGTGCAAAATCTGTATTGATTGTTAAATCTAAAGTCAAATTTTTAGTGATACCATATTTAGCATCGATACCAATATTGCTGATTATTTTATCTACAATTTCGATATCGTCAAAATGTTTGCGCTGCATAAATTCAGTTTGCGCAACATAAGCCGAGGAATCTGCATTTAAGATATTAAACCGATTGAAATTAGCAATTGCATAAGGACTAATATAAAAAGGTGTTCTGCTTACAAGGTTCGTAAAAACTACTTCTCTTGCAAACGATAGGTTAGACCACGCACCTTGTGTTGAAGGGTCACAGGGAGGTGAGGTAATGAGTTCGTTTTTACGTTTAATTAGCCGTGAAATTCGAATACCCATAATAACTTCACTTTTTGTTTCAAATCGAAGGGAAGAAAATGGAATACGATATTCTGTAGAATAACCATAAGGTTGAATGGCAGTAACTGCATCCCAATAAGTATTGTAGGAGTCGTTATTCGATGTGCCGTCTTGAGAAAAGGAGGCATCCCAACGGGCATCTAAAGTATTAGCTAAAAAACCCAAGCCTGTTGTTTTATCCCTGTAGGTATCTATAATTACGCCTGTGCCATCATCATCGCCTAATGCATAATCTCTGTTTAATGCCAATCGTGTTAAATTATCAGGTTCACTATCAAAACAAATTATGCCTACGTATAAATAATCATCATTATATACAATGCGGTATATCGTTTTTTCTGATGCCGGAGCTCCGGCTTGAGGCGATTGCTGCATGAATACATCTTCAGATGGCGTAAGTTGCCAAACTTGTTCATCTAATTTACCATCTAACACAATGTCATCAGCAATACGATAGGGTTTATATGGCTCTTGTCCGTAGGAAGTAAAATAGGATAAGCAAACAATTGCAGAAACGAAAAACACGATGCGCATCATGAATTATTGGGTTGTTTTAAGTATGCCTGATTGAAATGTCAGGTATAAAATTACTGATTTCCTATATACCCTTTTAATTTTACCTATACAAACTTAAAATTAGCTTGCCAGCCGGTTTGATTTATATAAAATTAACTGTTGCAGGGAACAAAAAAGCGCCACATGTTATAATTGAGATAACATGTGGCGCTTTAGAAGTGGTATTATTTAACAGCGAATTTTTCTAATATCGGTTTTACAGCATCTTTATGTACAGTAAATGACATCATTTTTAATTTTACATAATCTTCGCTCACATATAAGTAACCAAAGCTGGGACTTGCAGCTCCGCAATTGCGTGAACCGGAACCACTGTCTTTATATAAAAACCAGGTTTTCCCGTCCTGTTCTTTATACCCAACTAAATGCATAGCATGGTCGTCGGTAGTAGAGCCATTATTGAAACGTAACTGACGGGCGGCATCATTAATGTATTCGCTGCTAATATCCCAAGTTGGAATTACTGCAATATTATTGTAGCTATCCCAACCCGGTTCTGAAACATCACCACCTATGCTGATACTGTAACCGTTTTTTAATGCGGTTTTGATAGTGGACATGAAATCTGTAGCCGGTAAATTGTAATAGGTAGCATCATTCCACCAATTATCGGGGACATCATATTCAGCTTGTGTATAAAATGGTTTTTGCATTAAACTCATAAAATCTACATAATTATTCATGTCGAGTTTTAATATGTTTTTTGAGAATTCAATTGGCGTATAATTTTTATTTTCCCACGTAACTGATGTAGGTGGTTCACCCATATAAAAATTCAGGATTGCTTTAACGGAATTTACTACTTCAGTTTCATTCCAGTTATTATTGTCTTTCACACCTTGTAAATAGGCCTGTAGTTCTTTAAACATTGTTTCATGGTTATAAAACGATGCAGTCGAAGTTTTCCCTTTATAATTGTCGTAAGGAACAATGCCGTATTGTTTAATCATATTGGTAGTGCCGTTTGTTTCACTGCCTTCACCAAAATACATATCGCCACGATGAGCAACAAAATATTTAGCGCGTTCAACATATTGCCAATACACTACATACATTTCACTTAATTTAATTTCTTTTCCGCTTGTGCGTTTTGTTTCGCTTTCGAAAAAAGAAATAGTTGAAAAACACCAACAGGTATTGGTGTTGCCCTGACTAACTGGATTGCCATGCCAAATCGTATTATAGGATTTTGGATCTTTTGGTGCATTGATTCCTGAGCCGTCTATTTTAAACAAACGGGCATCTTTTGTTGCTTTTGTAGATTCGCTTTTGTTGACATCAGGTAAAATAACGTCCTGATAATAATTACCTTTTGGCTCGCGATATTCAGCTTTTTCGGGTTGTTGGGCAAATAATGCAGTGGCTGTAAAAAGAAAGCCAAAGCCCATCACAAAATATTTCATGTTGTAAAGTTTAGTCGTCTCAAAATTACCTGTTTGGTTTCGAGAAATACTAAAAACGGAAGCTAAAATCTGTTAAAAAACAATAGGATTATCTTAAAAATTGCCAATAAATTCTTCGGAAGAAATTCAGAAAATTATAGAGTAGTTGGGCGTGCATAGGTTCTTTTATAGATGCCCAACTTTCAGGAAATGAATATCCCCAATAGCGCATAAATGGACCAAATACAAATTTGGCTCTGCGTTTTGCTTCATCTGAAGTATAATAACTCCAGAAGTCCGCCTTTTTTTCAGGTGTTTTGTTTGCCTGTGGCAGGTCTCTTGTTATAGGAAGTCCAACAGCCGTAAATACTTTGCGATAATCTTCAACAAGATGTTCGAAGCGAATTAGATGGGCCATTTTTTTGTGGTGGATGATACTCCAGTTGCTATAAGGCCACTTAAAAAATTTCAAAAAGTAAGTTTCAAAATCAGCGTTATTCTGAATAATAAATTGATAACGCACCGCATCCCGATTTTTTGCCAACGATTTTCTCAACCATTTGCCCGGGCGTTTTCTGCCTGATGAAAATCGTTGGTCTAAATCGTTTTTGTATTTAAAATACATGCTCACCGTTTGGTCCAATGGATTGCGTACGCTGCCAATAGCCTGATATTTTTTTTCAGCCGGCGAAGCTTTGCGCAGGAAATCATCGTAAGTGGCGTGTTTATTCAAAAAAGGCTCACAACCATATTGCTCTCTTATTTCCTTGGAAATAGCACTAGTGGCTGTAAGTGGCAGCTCAACAAAAATAAACTTATAACGGTGATCAATAACCATGGTAATTGTCGATTTTCGCCACAAAAATAAGGATAAAACAGCTTATTCTCTCACCGAAAATGAATGCTATACAAAAGCGATTAATATGCCGATTTAATTGGCGTTGGCATCTATAAATGTCAGTAAATGCGTTTTTACATCATCAGGTAAAAATCCGCCAAAAAACACTGTACCCATATCATGTAAATAAATCGGGTAAAAGTGGTAGGTATACTCAACTCCTTGCGTATTTAATTCCGCTGCCAAAGCCTCACCTTGTGATGCAGGAACGGTAAAATCTAATCCGCAATATTGTAATAAGGTTGGTGGTGAACTTGGATTAACATAGGTAATAGGACTGGCATTTATCCAGGCAGTTGTGTCAGATAAATAAGTGGTCCCTGTCATATTCTCAACAAGTAGTGTCAAATCCGGCGTGTATAAAAAGTGATCTGCGGTAAGGTCGGTTGGTCCAGCTAAACTAATGGCAGCTTTAATAGCACCATCGGTATTGTTATTATACGCAGTATACAAAGCGAGATGTCCTCCGGCACTGTGTCCTGCAATAATTATCTGGTCAGGAGCAATAACAAATTCTGCGCTTTTTGCAATCAATAAATCCAATGCCGCTCTGATATCGGCTATTTGGTCCTCATAAGTTATACCAATAGCAGCATTCGCATATCGATAATTGACATTAGCATAGGCGAAATCATTTCCTTTTAAGGCTGATAATATCACCGTAAAATCCGCTTTGTCACCTGTATTCCATCCACCACCGTGAATAAAAACTAAAATTTTAGTGTCGGAATTTCTATTTGCAGGCAGGTATAAATCAAAACGTTGTTGTGGGTCGTCACCGTATTGAATTTCATATATATTTTCTTCTACTAAAGGGCCGGTAACTCCATCATCATCAGAACAAGATGCGAATAAACCAATTAGCGCAAGGGCAAATACAATTTGTTTTTTCATAAATAAGGCGAAATGTGTTTAGGTTGACAGTTGAAAATAATCAGAATGTGTGTTTTACAAAAAGGTAAAATACCAATTGGGTGATAATTTAGGCACTTATACGGATTTTCATAAAATAAGTTACAAAAACTATTCCAAAAATGAAGTAATTGGCATTAGAGCAGCTTAAATGGCTTCATCCAACACTTTATATAAACTATCCCAGGTATAATATTTTGCGGCAGTTATTTTACTTTGTTTAGCAATATTTTCCCATTTGTTTTTATCAGTTAATAAATCTGCAACATACTCACCAAATGTTTGCACATTATCAGTAATTAATATATCTTTTTCATGTTGTACTTGTAAACCTTCTGCGCCAATTGTAGTACAAACCATTGGAATGCCACGGCATAAACCATTAATAGTTTTTACCTTCATACCGCTTCCGAAACGCAATGGAATAATATTAATTTTACATTTCGTAAAATAGGTTTCTAAATCAACAACAAAACCCGTAATATGAATATCCTGAAACTGCTGACTCATATCAATCAGCCGCTGGTCTGGGTTTTTGCCTATGATATATAATTTCAACTCCGGAAATTGTTGTTTGAGTTTGGTCCAACAACCTTGTACAAACCATATTAATCCTTCAATATTGGCCTCCCATGTTAATGTGCCTACATACACCAAACTATTTTCTAAAGTATCGAAATCCGGAATGGGTATTTTAATTTGGTCATCTTCACCTATATGCAAATAATCGCGGAATTTCAGTTTGCGTTTTTCCGGATTAGGTTCGTGAATTTCATTGTCATTTGTTCCACCTAAAACTATATCGGCTTGTGCTACATAACGCAATTCCCATTTTTTTATCCTATTAGCCTCAGCATTAATTACCAATTTTTTAATTGGATTGGTTTCAACTTCCGCATATCGACTCCAAATTAAATATTCTGCATTGTGTGAGCGGAAAATAACTTTGCCTTTATAATTTTTGGGAACATATTGCATTACTTCATAATGCTCTGCAATTATCACATCATAGTCATTCGCAATTTCCTGAATTTTACGATGCATGGAAGAGGAATAATTTCTAAACATATTAATGGTTATTCCCTTCACATAACTTTTAATCAAATTGACAGGATTACGTTCAATATTTAATACTTCAAAATAATAATTGGTTATACCGGTATCTTCCAGAAATGCGTCTTTATATTTAACATCCTCACCTTTTAAAAAACAAGCAAAAAATACGTCGTGATTTTTATGCAGGTAAGAAATTAATTTGTACGAATTAAATAAACTTGCTCCGTGGTTAGCAGGGAAGGGGAGATGTATGGTAATATGTAATACTTTTTTGCGTTTAGGCATTGGTCTTGTATTGAGGTGTTAAAATCCGTCCAAAATTAACGCGTTATTCGATATTAACACATGTCAAAAGTGTGTATAAACCGTCTATTTTAGGGCTATTTCCATTGGTTTTACTTCCAGAATTGTAAATTTTAATAAAAAATTGGTTTTTTTCACCAAAAATGCCATTTTTGCCATGCTAAAGTCATCTTTACCCCAATAAACAAGTTAAAACATAACCATTTCTCAAACTTTTTAATATTTTCACAAAAAAAATACTATGAAAAAAACTGTACTTAACAAAAATGAAAGGCTCCTCGCTTATTCTGCCATGGCTGCGGCTATGGTTGCAGCTATACCTGATGCTAATGCTGATATTGTATATGTAGATATTCCTGACGTTACGCTGGAATTAGGTGATTTTACCACTGCTGAATTTGATGGTGACGGAGTTATTGATTTTGCTTTTGGACTTTCATCAGGCAATAGTGGTGATTGGACATTTATTCGCGCCTTTGGTTCAATTAGCTTTTTGACCTATGGTAATGCTACCAATATGTTTATTGGATATAGCGGTGCTATTTTACCTTATGGCAGCGCATTGGGTTCCGGCGCATTAATAGGACCTGATGCTTCTTTTGTGGAAGGTCTTTATAATCAGGTGTTTATGGCTTCTATTTATTCCGGAATTACTTATGGCCAATTTGGCGATGCAGAAGATCATTACCTCGGCTTTAAATTTGATATTGGTGGCGAACTCCACTATGGTTGGATACGCGTTAATTGCACAGTTGGGCCTGTTACATTGACAGTTCGCGACTGGGCTTATGATGATGAAGCAAATACGCCAATTATAGCCGGTGCAACTGCTACACCACTTCCGGTTGCAAACTTTGATGGTGATGCAATTATTGTTGATGAAACAGCTACTACCACTTCAGTTACCGTGGTATTAGATATGCCAGGAGATTGTAGTGTTGATTTAGACGTGAATGATGCACTAACAACTGCCACAAATGGTGTTGATTTTACCATGTCTGACCCAACTGTAGCGACATTTGCAGGTGGTGTTACCACATTGAGTTTTGATATAACTCTTACCGATGATTTAGATCTTGAAGGACCAGAATCAATTGTGATTGATATTAATAACCCTGTTGGATGTGAAATTGGGGCTTCTTCTCAATACGCAATTGTTATTGATGATAATGAAGTGCCGTTACCTGCTTTGGTTAATATGGATGGTACTGCAGTTGCAATGTCAGAATCAGGAGGTTCAGGTTCTGTTGCAATCAATATTTCAGAAACATCTGATTGTGTTGTTGACTACGCTTTAAATGCCGGTGGAACAACCGCTACAGAAGGTTCAGACTTTACCTATACTACAGGTAGTGTAACTTTTGTCGATGGAGGTGCATTAACTCAATCATTTGATTATACAATAATAGATGATGCAGAAGTTGAAAGTACAGAAGATATCATATTCGAAATTACCGGCGTTACCGGAACATGTGCTATTGGTTTAATAACGGAGTCAAGTGTTTCTATTATAGATAACGATGTAGCACCTGTTGTAGGTGAGGTTTCTCTTGCAGAAATAGCAGCAACGGTAGAAGAAATTGCTACTTCTTTCACAGGTAATGTAACAATGGACGAAGCCAGTGATTGCACCGTTACTTTAAATGTAAACGCCGGAGCATCTACTGCAACTAATGGCGAAGATTTTACATTTAGTGAAACAGTTTTAACATTTACTGAAGGCGGGGCAACTACACAAACTTTTGATATAACAATCAATCCTGACCTCGAAATTGAACCTGACGAAACCGTAGTTGTAGAAATTACCTCAATAGATGGAAGTTGTACGTTAGACGAAACAGCTGATGCTTTATCGTTAGTAATTGTAAATAACGACTTTATTGATATAAATGAATTTAGTAATGCAGGAACACAATTATATACATTCAATAATCAACTCATGTTGCAATTTGATAATGCTTCATTAGCTGAAGGTGCTGGTTTCCAGTTATTAGATGCGACAGGACGAATTGTATTTGATGCAAGTAATCTTGTTTCCGAAAATACATTTACACTAAATACACTGCCAACAGGTGTTTATGTTGCTCGTGTTGTAATTAACGGAAAGGCATTGGATAAACAAGTTTATTTAAATAATTAATTATCAAACAACTTAAAATAGAAGCTGCCTCAAAAGGGCAGCTTTTTTTATAACTGCTAAGACTTACCTCGGCGCTATATCCGGAGTGAGCTAGTTCCCGATGAATTCGTGAAAAGTGGTAAATAATTTTGGGGCGATTGTCACTAGCAAAGTGAAAATAAATTGTACTATTAGTAAGGATGAAATTCCTGAATCAAATTACATTAAAAAGAAACGGCTTATTTCAATCTACGTTTAATGGCTTCGCCGATATTTTTCATTCGGTGCAAATTAAACAATAATGCCAACGCAATTTTTACAGGAAAAGAAATATAATAATACGCTATTATTAAAGGATTGGCACTAATTTTTTTCACCTCATAACCATATTGCTCCATGTAGGTGCCACAAATTTGCTGACAAAAATAAATTTCGCCTTTATTGAGACCACCCTTTTCCCAATTTCCGGCGCGTTCAGTTTTAATACCAAATGCATCAGGTTTATCGGCTTCATTACTCGACCCAACCTGCGGAATCATAAGCATATCAGGCGTGAAATCGATTTCCAAAAAATGACATAATGCTTTTATTTCAGTCTCTGAATCATTAACCATACGTTCAAAAATCATATTATGCACTTTTGGATGGTCTTTAAATCTTGCTGCTGCACGAATACTCGAATTCCAAAGTTTAGAAATAGTTATTGGGTGATAATTAATTTTTAATCGACGTTGTTCTTTTTTGGTCATAAATCCTGCACCCATTTTTCTGCGTTGCCATTTACGTTTTTGGCTCAACATTACGCCACGTGGGTCGCGAACCATATTTACGATTTTTGCTCCCGGAAATAATTCCAGAATTTCAGCAATGTAAAAAACATCTTGAGGCGTTTTTTCGCATGGTATGGATTTGCCGTGTTGTTGGGTTTCGAAAAATAAGAAACCATTTAATACAGCATGAGGATAAATTGGTTCGGTGATTGTATCGACGATTTTTTTTGCATCAACAGCATGTTTATTCGCATTCATTTGCGATAAATAACCATCGCGCTGAATAAACAATAATTTGGATGCTAGGGTTATAGCACTTTCTTTACTGATGGCATTGGTTTTGTCTTCAGTGCTCCACAATTGTTCGAAAAAATGCAATTCTTCCAACATATAAATATATGGATGATTGCCCAAAACCCTACGCATCATGGTAGTTCCACTGCGCGAATTACCAACTATAAAAATTACTTTTTCTGACACTGCTGCACTCATTTCTTGTGTAAAATTAATTATTTAGTGCCAACTAGTTCGTCTAATGAATTTTGTGCAACATAATGATAACCTGGTCTGGCTTTAGCATAAATACTTTTTGCCAATTCCCCTTGTCCTGTATTTATCATCGCTTTGTACAATGGCATTAAAAATTTCCTTCTTCCAACACTATTTAAAAATTCATCCATTTCTGCATAAGCTGTCGTATATTTTGCTTTGATGGATAATTCATACCAGGCATCAGCAATTTCGCAATTTCCTGTTCCTGTAAATTTAAATTGTTTGTCCAAAGCCCCCATTTTTTCTAATGAAGTATTATCAGGTAATTGATAAATAAATCTCAACCATTCATGCGTTGTCCAATTGGTAGTAACTAATGTATTTGCTGCGGCTCCTTCATTAAATTTTTTCACCTGAGCATCAACTAAATCAAAACGCACAGAAATCGGTTTGGTAATGTTTGCCGGAATACCCGGACCATAAATCCAAACATTAATATCTACATCTGCATACGCTGCTTTGTTGGGTTCAATTAAGTTAGCATTTAAGTATTCAACAAATGCTTCGGTTGTCATTACTTTAAATGCATTACTGGTAAAATAAGCATTAATAAACGCATCCCATTTTGCGCGACCTACTTTACTTTCCAATAATCGCAAAAAGAAGGCACCTTTGTTATAAGCAATGTCGCTAACACCTTCATCAGGGTCACGACCTTCTAACTTTAATTTTAAATGTGTGTCAGGATTGGTTTCACCAAAATCTTTAACTGTTTCTACCAAACCATCATATTCTAATACTTGTAACATGTCCGCATAATCTTTTCCATAAACAGCTTCCATGATTCTATTTTCAAAATATACGGTAAAACCTTCATTTAACCAGAAATCATTCCAGGTTGCATTAGTTACTAAATTTCCGCTCCAGCTATGTGCTAATTCATGTGCTACCAGGGCAACTAAACTTTTATCACCGGCAATAATGGTTGGTGTTGCAAAAGTAATTCTTGGATTTTCCATACCACCAAATGGGAAACTTGGAGGTAATACAATTACATCATAACGCCCCCACTGATATTTACCGTAAAGTTGTTCAGCTTTTTCTAACATGGTTTGCATATCGCTCAGCTCTTCAGCGCAAGCAGCAACAAATGATTTTTCTGCATATACACCTGTTTCGGTACCTACAGATTGGAAACCTAAATCGCCAACGGCTAAACTCATTAAATAAGACGGAATTGGTTGCTCCATTTTGAAATGATACACACCATCTGAAGCAGTTTGCTGAGGATTTTCAGCACTCATTAATGCCATCATACCAACAGGCACCTGCACAGTAGCATCAAATGTAAACCTTGTTCCCGGACCATCTTGTGTTGGTATCCAGGTTCTGCATAAAATCGCCTGCGATTGGGTAAATAAAAATGGATGTTTTTTATCTTTAGTTTGTTGTGCATTCAACCATTGTAATGCTGCAGCTCCAGGTGAGGTGGTATAATTAATGGTAACAGTTTTAACCGTTGAATCAATATCAATTGTTAATGCCTGGCCCATAAACGATTGCCCGCTTACCGTATCTGCTAAATGATAAGTGGCAGTTTGTCCGCCATTTACCGTTACCTGATGAATGGTTAAATCACGCGTATCAAAAATTACCTTATCGGTATTGGTTTTGTTTTCAATAGTCCAAACTGCCTCTGCCTGAATAGTTTTTGTGGCAAAATTTACATTTGCTTTCCAGCTGAGATGTTTAACTACAGCATCGTTGGTTTTGGCAAATGAATGTGGGTCTACTATATGCATAACTTCTTCTTTTTTAGTTGTTGGAGCTTCTGTTGTTGGCTTATCTGACGATTTACATGAGGTAATGAGGATGGCTAATGATAAGCACGCGGTAAATAGTTTTAACATAAAATTGCTTTGCGCAGCAAATTTAGTTAAACATAAGTTGCATGACAACCTTAGATTGTCAACACCTCAAACACAAAAAAATCTTGGAGAATTAACAAATATTTCTATTTTTGACCTCAAATTTTTAACCACCTATCGACCGCTACAAACAGAAATGCTCCTAACCTTCGTGATTATTTACATGGTGGCAACCATTGCCATCGGGGTTTTCACCAGCAAATTTGTGAAGGGTTCAAATGATTTTGTACAAGCAGGACGCCGACTTCCACCGTTTTTTAATGCTGCAGCTTTGTTCGCACTATGGTTTGGAAGTGAAACCGTTTTTGGTGCATCCAGCGCATTTTTAGAAGGAGGGTTGTTAAATGTAATTGAAGACCCGTTTGGCGCTTCTTTATGTTTATTGCTTTTTGGGTTCTTTTTTGTAAGACCACTATACCGGATGAATCTGCTTACTATTGGCGATTTATTTAAAATCAAGTATGGTCAAAATGTTGAGTTAGTGAGCAGCTTTTTTATGCTCTTAACATTCTTTGGCTACATTGCCGCGCAGTTTGTGGCGTTAGGAATTATTTTACAAGTTGTATTGTCAGCCGCTTCCATTAGTTTATCATTACCTTATGCTATCACCATTTGCGCGGTTATTGTTACAGCGTATACTATGATAGGTGGGATGTGGGCGGTATCTATAACAGATTTCATGCAAAGTATTTTAATTGTTGTAGGTCTGGTAATAGTTGTAATTTTTGTTGCTAATCAGGCTGGTGGTGTTAGTCATATTATTTCCAGTGCACCTGAAGATACCTTTAAATTTTTACCGGATTCGCAACCAATAGACATAACCAATTGGATTGGTGCATGGATGGTAATTGGTTTGGGATATATTCCTTCACAGGATGTATTTCAGCGCGCAAATTCTGCACGCAGTGAAAAAGCAGCAGTTAATTCTACCTATATGGGAGCAATCATGTATTTAGTAATTGCCATGTTGCCATTATTTCTGGCATTAACGGCAAAGGTGATGTATCCGAATGAAGATTTTAGTGATACACAATCTGTTATTCCAAGAATTGTTTTAGCACATACACCATTGTGGATTCAAATATTATTTTTTGGTTCGTTATTATCTGCAGTATTAAGTACTTGCTCAGGTTCTTTATTAGCACCTGCCAGTATTTTAGCTGAAAATTTTATTAAACCAATTCATAAAACCATTAAAAAAACGGAATATACTGATAAGCACTTTTTATTAGTATTGCGATTGAGTGTAATTGCTATTGCCATTGTCAGTTTTTTAATGACTATGTCGAAACAAAATATTTATGAATTGGTAGGAGAGAGTGCAACATTTGGTATGGTATCGCTGCTAGCGCCTATGACTGCAGGGTTGTATTGGAAAAATGTAAATGCACAAAGTGCCATGTTGAGTATGTTCAGCGGATTAATAACGTATGTTATTTTTGAATATATTTATCCTATACAAATTGAAGCATTTATTCCTGCAACAATAATTTCATTTATTGCCATGTATGCAGGACGATTTATTGAAGATAAAAAAGCACCTGCCAATTATGCTTCCGGTTTAGCCAGCCGTTTTATGAAATTCTTCAAAGATTAATGTATAATAAATACATTTTCAACCATTAATTTACCACGATAAATTTTTTCCATCGCAATCCTTCATTCGAATGAATGGATAATACGTATTGTCCTGCCGGTAAATTTATTTGTTGTTTGAAAGTAGTTTTACCCGGTTGAATTTTATCATGGTATAACGTTAATTGCTTAATGCCTTTCATGTCATAAACGCAGATATCTGCAAAAGTGACAACATCTATTTGAATAGTTGCTGATAAAGATGTTGTAACAGGATTTGGTGAAATATCGATGATACTGTGATTGTGAACAAAATCTTCAATGCCGGTAGTTGTATCAACCGGAACATAAGTTGTATCAGCATAAACATAAATGGTAGAGCCCGATGCAAAAGATAAATTATCATTTACTTTAAAAAATCGATTGATATTATATCCCCAATCAGTATTATGCCATGTTTCACCGCCATCTGTTGTTTCTAAAATATCATAAGAACCTGTCCAACCTGTGTCCGGGTTTGCAAAACCAATCATTTCGATATACACATATGCTTCATCAATTAATTTCACTTCCCAACTGTTGCCATTATCCAACGATTTTAAAAATCTGGTTGTTGATGTACCGGTCACATCGGCAATAGCACCATAGGCATGCACGCCATCTAATAATTGAATTTTCCATACATAATCATTGGGATGACCTGTTGTAACTTTTGTAGTCCAGCTGTCACCACCATTTTCCGTATAAAGAATGATACCTCCCTGAGCCAAATCAGCAGCTTGACCGGTTACAAAACCATGCAAATTGTCAGTAAACTTGATATCCACCATCGAATAAGCCAAACTGCTCATATCCATGTATGACCAAGTTTCACCTCGGTCTGTACTTTTAAAAATATAAGCAGGACCACTCCAAATACCACTGGCATAAATGGTAGTGTCATCTGCAACACTCAACCCGCAAATTCCGGTGAATACATGCGGCAACAAATCGCCAATGTCTTCCCAAGAGTCGCCACCATCAACGGTTTTGTATAATTCGCCGAATAAACTGCCTGCAAAACCAACGTTTTCATCAAAAAACTCAACTGAACGGAAGTAGGTGCTTTCCCCCAGTTTTAATACCCAATTTTTGCCCGCGTTTACAGTTTTGTATATTTCACCATCAGAGCTAACAGCCCAGCCGGTAGAATCATTGATGAAAAAAATATCATCGAAACGTCCTGCTGTAGGGGTGCCATCGTAAGTAAACCATGAAGGGTTTGACTGAGCCAAAAGTATGTTTGAACAAAGAGCCAGGGCAATCAGGAGGTATAGTTTTTTCATAGGCTAAAAATAAAAAAAGGGTGATAACAAACCGTTACCACCCTTGTAATATTATTGTCGTTTATTATAACGCGTCAATAGACAAAGCGAGGAAAGTAAACACAAATGGAAGTGCAATCCAGAAAAACTGACTCATAAAAATCACCATCCAAATGCACACCGCAGTAGCTGCAAGTCCGGCTAAGAACCATTTTTTGTTCAATTTGATCTCGTACTTTTGTTTTTCGTTGTTTTCCATTGTTTTGGTATTTATGCCACAAATTTAAGTAGGAAATTTTAATAATGAAAGTGGTTTTCAACAAGAATTTGCAAAAAATGCCGAAATAGGGAGGCCGGCAAATTTTATCCGAATATAGGTGGTAAGGTATTAGCTTGGATTTTACCACTATCGTGACTACCCAACTACTTTATAAATTTCATTAAAATGGTAATGGACTATAGCAATTATTGATAAAAATAGGCCACTTATCATATTGACTTAATAGATTATTTTCTATTTGATTAAGTTTGGATATAATTTCAAAATACATACAATGAAAAAACTCACATTTTACGCAGCTCTATTGATGCTTGCGTCAAATCTCCTTGCCCAGTCTGTTACTGTAGGAACCACTACATACGGGCTGCAATCCAACGGTCCAACAAGAAATCTCATAACGGTTTATAACGATGGGAAAATTTCTACCGCCTGGACCGGTTCAACAACGCTCGACGGCAGTTATCTTGATCGAGGCACATTTTACAATCATTTTAACGGCGTTTCATGGGGAGCTGCTCCAACAACGCGTGAAGAAACCGTAAGAACAGGTTTTGGAGAAATTGTAAATATTGGCACTAAAGAAGTGCTCATTTCTCACAATGGAACAACCTTGGAGGTTTTCAGAAATGGCGCAATTGGAAGTTCTACTTTTACTGAAACAACCGGATCAAATTTGATTGTAGGTTTGTGGCCGTCTATTTACTGTCCTGAAGGAACCGATGATATTTATGTGATATGTGCAAATGCTGCTGCAAACCCGACTGCTATTAACTTTTCGCGGTCAATGGATGGTGGTGATACCTGGGCTGTGCTCAATTCTCCTCTACCATTTTTAACAAGTGCTGAAGGTTTTGGTACATTGACCGGCAATAGCGCACAATTAGTAGTTGTAGGAAATGATGTTTATGTGCTTTACGGTACCGAATACACTGATGTTGTTTTATTACATAGCCCTACAAAAGGAAATGCAGGAACCTGGACCAGCACTCGAGTTATAGATTTTCCAATTGATAATTATACTGGTGCTGTAGGTCAAATTTCTGATTATAATGGAGATTTTATTGCAGATACCATTAACACGAATGATGGTTATTATGAAATGATTGTTACCAGTGATGGAACTGTACATGTTTGGACAGGTGCTTATCGGTTATTGGATGATGATCCATTAACTTTAGGTTGGTCGTACTTCCCGCTAGTAGCCGGCATTTATTATTGGAATTCAGCTACCGGGACAGTTTCTTTACTCAATTTCTTTTTCGATACCAATAATGTTGATGGGTTTAATGACCCGTTCTTAGGTTTAGGTTCTGCAACAGGAGGATATCTCGGTGTGAATCTTACATCGATGTCGACAGTTGCATATGATGCTACAAATAACAGAATGTTTTTAATGTATTCGATGCCGATTGAAAACACCGATTTATTTGGTGATCCATATAATCCATATGCACAATCGTTCCGTGATTTATTTGGTGTTTATTCCGATGATAACGGACTTACCTGGTCAACTCCGGTAAATCTTACTAATAATGCAATCGTGCAAAAAGAAAATGTGTTTCCTTCTGCATATCACAAAGTAGTAAATGGTAAAATCCATTTGTTATGGCAAGAAGATAATTTACCCGGAACTTCTTTTGATGCCATTAATCCGGACCCTATTACAATAAATAATATTAAGTATCAGGCATTCACGCCCGAAGATTTTGGTGTTCCTGTTTGTGATATTATTAACCCGCCAACAGGATTATTTGCATCACCAATTGGTTCAACAAATGCAAAATTAAACTGGAATATTGTTCCGCTTGCGTATCAATATCAAGTGCAATATTTTAATACAGCAACACCGGCGACTAAACTGAAGAAAAAATCATTTACTAATTCAGTGAATATTTCAGGATTAACTCCGGGAGCTACTTATAATTATAAAGTAAAAACAATTTGTCCCGGTGGTTTAATGTCGCCATTTTCACCATCTGCATTTTTTACTACGCTATTGCGTGAAGGAAGTACAGAAGTGCAATCGCTGATTTTCCCTAACCCGGCAAATGGCGTATTTACAATATCTGCTTCAGGTTTGACAGACCAACCAACTACGGTTACAATAGTTAATGCTTTAGGTGCAGTTGTATATCAGCAAACTTTTGCAACTGATAACAAAACATTAACTACTTCAATCGATATTAGCGAACAAGCAGCAGGATTATATTTTATACAAATAGTTTCAGGTAACGTAAAAGATACCGGTAACTTAATTATTGAATAACGAATTTTGTTTTTGACTTTAAAGCACCTGAATGTTTAGTTCAGGTGCTTTTTTTATGTTCACAGTTGCTTCATTTTTCAAACTCCCACTTTTATATAAGCGTTAATTATGTTAAGTTTGAGATAAATATTGCATCTTATGAAAACATCAGTTAAGATTTTTTTGCTCAATACAATGTTAAGTTTA
This sequence comes from Chitinophagales bacterium, assembly GCA_035439505.1. Taxonomy (GTDB): domain Bacteria; phylum Bacteroidota; class Bacteroidia; order Chitinophagales; family BACL12; genus UBA7236. The sequence goes on along the minus strand of DAORKJ010000007.1, from coordinate 16,139 downwards.
GTGCTTATAGAAATGGCTGCTCAACCAGTTGCAATAGGCACTACAACATACGATTTGCAAACCAACAGCGGTGCTCGCAATATCATTAGGGCTTATCCTGATGGAAAAGTTTCAGCAGCATGGATTGGCTCTTTTGATTTCGCGACTGCATATGCGGACAGAGGAACTTTTTATAATAGTTTTAACGGCGTTTCATGGGGGCCAACACCAACAGGAAAAGAAGAGACTGTTCGATCAGGCTTTGGTGAATTATTAACTGTAGGCTCAAAAGAAGTAATTATTTCACATTCCGGCGATAGTAGATTACAGGTATTCAAAAACGCTAGTATTGGTAGTTCTACTTTTATAGAAACGGCGGGATCTGATCAAATTATTGGGTATTGGCCAAATACATTTTGTCCGGAAGGTACGGATGATATTTATGTGGTAAATCCAAATGAATCAAATCCAACTGCCATAAATTTTTCGCGTTCTATGGATGGAGGTAATTCATGGACAGTGTTGAATGCTCCACTACCTTTTTTAAATGCAGCAGAAGGTATCAGGTTAACAGCCAATTCAACACAAATTGCCGTATTCGAAAATGATGTGTATGTCTTATATGGCATGCATGCTTCTGATTTAGTGTTATTACACTCACCAATGAAAGGCAATCCAGGAACTTGGACAAAACAAACATTAATGGATTTTCCAATTAATAATTTTATCGGTGCTCTTGGACAAAGCACAGATTATGATGGAGACGGCGATTTTGATACGATACTGACGCATGACGGATATTTAAATATGATTATAACCGATGATGGCGTTTTGCATTTTTGGATTGGCGTTATGCGGCTTTTAGATGACAAACCCGATGTGGAAGGATATAATTATTTCCCGCTCACTTCCGGTATTTGGTATTGGAATTCCATAACGGAAACCATGCAAATAATTGACCCGATTTTTGATTCCAATAACGATGATGGTTTAAATGACCCATTTGCCGGAATTGGGAAAAATAGGCATATGTATGGAACACTTGGTTTTACATCGATGGTTGCAGGGGCTTATGATGAAGTAAAAAATCGACTTTATACCGTGTTTGCAATGCCAATTGAATACAGCGATTATTTTGATGATCCAACTATACCGGAAGCATCTTCATTTAGAGATTTTTTTGGTATGTACTCTGATGATAATGGAATTACATGGTCTGACCCTGTTCCATTAACCAATACTGCCCTTTCTTTTGGTGAAAATGCTTATCCTATGGCATTTCCTAAAATTGTAAACGATAAAATGCATATTGTATGGGAATATGATAATGTGCCAGGTTCTACATTTTACGAAACGTCTGACCCTCCTCACACTAACACAATAAAGTATCAGGCTTTTTCACCAAGTGATTTTGGAGATACCACTCCGGTGTGTGATATTTTAACTCCACCAACAGGATTATTCGCATCGCCTATTGGTACTACTAACGTGGGATTGCATTGGGATGCCGTTCCGCTAGCAGAAAAATATCAGGTGCAATATAATGATATATTGACACCGGCAATTAAATTAAAAAAGAAATCATTTGTGAATGCTGTTAATTTAACCGGCTTAACACCAGGAACTACTTACGCATGGAAAGTAAAAACAATTTGTCCCGGTGGATTAATGTCGCCATTTTCACCGGCATCTTCATTTACAACTTTATTGCGCGAAGGTAGTATAGAAGTGGAATCTAAAGTTTTCCCAAATCCTACAAATGGTATATTTGTCATCGCAACAGCAGGTTTACCAAATTCAACAGCAACAGTAACAGTTATTAATGCATTAGGTGATGTAGTTTTTGAGCGAAATTATGCAATAGCTAATAGTGAGCTGGAAGCAACAATTGATTTAAGCTCACAAGCTGCAGGATTATATTTTATACAAATAGTTTCAGGTAATGTAAAAGATACTGGTAACTTAATTATTGAATAACGAATTTTGTTTTTGACTTTAAAGCACCTGAATGTTTAGTTCAGGTGCTTTTTTATACGTTTTGTTCTAAAAACAAAAAATATTATTTTTGAAGTATAAAACCATCTATGAAAACACTATTCTACATTTGGCTTTTAGGTGTATCCTATACATCTAACGCCCAAGCCACATGGGTTTCGCTAAATACCGGATTAACCAGCAATATTCGCGATATCGATTATTTTGGTGAAAACAACATTTATTTAATTGATGATAATTACAAACTGACGACAAGTGTTAATGCCGGATTAACCTATACTACTTTACCCGATGTCTTACATAAATATCCGCCCATTGTAGTATTAGATGAACAATCCATTTTACTTACTACCGGAAGTGGCGATATTTATGCCACATCAAACGGAGGAAAAGATTGGGATGTGCAATCTACGTCTTGCACTTGTTTAATGACGGCTATAGGATTTACAGATACTAACCATGGCATCGCTTCAGGTTTAGGAGGACTTTATTATACGGAAAATGGAGGAGCTAATTGGGATGTAGTGGATGATTTGCCAATATTTGGTGCAGCTCAAATTGAATCGTTTGTAGGTGGGAAAATAATTATGATTGACAATTTTAGTGTATATGTAAGTAATGACCATGGACAATCATTTACCACAACATTATTTGATACGCTTACCGAATATTATTTTTCCGGTTTATCATTTTATGATATCAATAACGGTTTTATTATAACAGGTGACGGTATATTATATAGTACCAATAATGGTGGAACAACATGGGAACTGGTAAGCCATAATTCATTCACATCAGTAAGCCAAATGGTGTTTGTAGATAAACTACATGGTTTTTTAGTGCAGGGAAATTGGAAGGACTGGATTTATAGCACCGATGACGGAGGTGTAAGTTGGTCAATTAGTTACACTGCACCAGAAAGCATTAATAAATTAAAAGTTACCCCCAATTACATATATGCAGTAGGTAATAGTGGTATGTTATTAAGATATCAAATTACCACAACTGATATCGAATCACCTGTAACGAATACCTTTAATGCGTATCCCAATCCCACATCACAAATGATATATTTGGATGCACCTGCATCGGGGCTTAATTATTCAATAACCAATGTTTTAGGTGAGGTTGTATTGACAGGTAAAACAACATCCGTTCTTCAGCAAATAGATATCAGCCAATTTGCAACAGGTATGTATGTCGTTATCAATAATGATAATATTCGGGATAACCGTATATTTATTGTGGAATAAACAAGGGTCAATAATTATTTTACCTCGGCCATTGGTTGTCGTGATAATCGGGCTTTTATCCATGTAAAGAAATCAATATAGTTCAAAGCAAACTGTTCGATTTTTATTTCCTTAATTTTTTCTAAATTATCTTGTAACACTAATAAGGCTCCGTTAGAATTGTACATGTAGTTTTTGGGATTGCTAAAATATTTTAACACCAGATTTTCTGTTTTAAATAGTTTTTTGTTTTTATTAAAATAATAACTCACCGAAGTATACTCCGATTTAATGTTGGAATAGTTCCTGAGCTCTAAGTGCAACATCAAATTCAAGAGCCTTGAAAAGTTATAAATATCCGGTCTTATACTATCGTCATATTCATTGATGATGTAGTTCACATATTTCCTTGCAAGTGCTAAATTGCCATTGGCAAAAGAGGTATAAGCGGTAATAAAGTAGAGTGATAATAATGCTACCGGATTAATAAATCGTTTGTGATATTGAATACCTGTCTGTAATTCGGGCAATATGCGTCCGGCAGTATAAAACGATTTGTTGCTAAGCAACTGAGACACCTGTATCATATACGATTGCGTAAAAATTTGTGCAACAATATTGTCGTAAGTAATACTTTGACTTAGTGGTTTAAAAGCTCTGAAGGCCAACAATTCTTTTTCAAACATTGGCGCCGGTCCGGATTTGGTGATAGATAAAATTCTTGAATAAATCGCAATAAAATCGAGTGGGTATTCTTCTTTGAAATGTGCATGTTTGTCTAATAATTGAATGATTTGTTTATTGTGCAATAATTCATTTGTTTTATCCTTATGAATATAATACCACATTGCGTAAATCTGGTGGTAACGTATTTGCATTTGGACAGATTTACCTGCAGGTGACAACAATAAATCATGATGCAGTAATTTTTTGAATTTTTGTATAGCTGATGGTGTTCTGGTTTTTATTACACTTTGTCGCAGTTCTACAGCTTTATCATAAAGCATGGTATAAGTTGTAAATTGTTGCAATTGAGTTATGGCCAGTGCGGTTTTTTCATGTAAAGCGCGAATGTCATACAGTTTATCCGGGCTCATTACTTGTGTTTTGCGTTCCCAAAATAATAAGTTGATATGGTATTCAAACAATTCATATTTTATTGCAACAGTAATTGCTTTAAACAATTCTTTTTTACACTGCCGGTATAATCCTTTGTCAAATAATATTTCAATTTTTAGCAACGCAGATTTTACCAATAAATTCGCAGACTTGTTGTTATGCTGCATAACCAGAGATTCCAATAATAGCTGGTATAAATAATGTTGGTCAGCTTTTAGGTATTTAGTTGCCAATCCTTGCTGTTTTACTAATGTCATTAGTAGCTGTTCATCATAAACAGTCATTTCCTGCAGCAGATGAAATACTTGGAGGTATTTATTAATGTCTCCAATTACGTGACGGTTTGCGTATACTACAAACTGCCGTTTTTCAGACATGCTGAGTGATTGGATGAGTTCAAAAGCATCGGAAGGTTTCATAATAAAGGCAAAATCAGACTTACTAAAAAACGCATATTTTTTGTAAAAACCAAATCCCGGGCACTATATTTTTGTAAACATCAGAACAGGGCAATTATGAAATACTTGTTATTTACAATAGGGCTATTGTTATTCATCAGTAATTTATACACGCAATCGTATAATATCGCGTCGTATAATGGCCTAACGGTAAACACCTGCTCAGGCAATTTTTACGACTCCGGTGGAAGTGGTGGAAATTATGGTAACAATGAAAATTATGTAGTTACGTTTTGTTCATCATCAGGGTCGCCGCTTTATTTCGATTTTGGTGCAAGTTCCACATCTTTAAATTTGGATGCGGGAACAGGAGATACCCTGTTTTTTTATGATGGTCTCACTACTTCAGATCCGCTAATAGCTACTTTAACAAAAAGCGATGACTATGCGTTTTCAAATCCTACAGTTGGCACTGTAAGCACATGTGTAACTATTCAATGGAAATCTAATGGCAGCGCAGCAGACGGTGGCTGGTCGGCGACAATTGATTGTACCGAACCGCCTGTTTGTGCTGACAATCCCCCTGCAGCCGATGTGTTTGGTCAGGCAACAGCGGTTTGTAATTTAAATGATTATTGCGGAACTACTTCAGGTTATTATGGTGAAGATGCACCTTATAATTTTGGTGGTACCGGTGGGTCATGTCCACATCCCGATGATGATTTATTTGCCGGGACTTTGGAAAATAATTCATGGTTAAAATTTATTGCAGCTGCCACAACTTCTACGTTTGATTTTAATGTAACAGGCGGTGCTTCTTGTGATGGGGTTCAAATTGGCATATACGCTTTTAATGAGGCTACAAAAATGTTTACCTTAAAATCGCCATGTAGTTATACTGATGGTGGTCATGAAGGTATATTTTCCATCACAGCCTCTTCACTTATTGTTGGTGATACATATTATATGATGATTGATGGCAATTCAGGTTCTAATTGTGATTATACCATTGGCGCTAACACAGGGGTTGCAACTGTAGATGCCGGCCCAGATCAATCTATTTGCGGCGCTTCTGTAACACTTGATGCTGAAACTGTGACAGGAACCGGTTCATGGAGTTTAGTAAGTGGCTCAGGTAGTTTCGAAGACGCTTCTGATCCGGATTCATGGGTAAGTGGATTAGCCTTGGGAGATAATGTTTTTCAATGGACAACAACCGATGGACTTTGTGGTGATGGATTTGATGTGGTTACGGTAAATAATATTTGTTTATTACCTGTTACACTCACACAATTTTATGCAGAAGAATCGACCTTAGGAATACATTTATTTTGGACAACCGCTGCAGAAAATATTCAGTACTTTTCAGTTGAGAAGTCACTTGATGGCATCACCTTTTATTCCATTGGTACTGTTGCAACCACACACAACAACCAATTCGCTTTTGTTGATAATGCTGCTATTCCCGGTGATAATTATTATCGATTAATTCAAGTTGAACATTCAGGAGAAAGTTATGAAAGTCAGATAATTGCTTTGTCCTATCAGGGGAAAAGTAACAATTTGTTAGGGGAAGCAATGTATATGAATCAGGAAGGTGACCTAATAATACCGGGTAATTTTACACAGGCAACCGACTTCAAGGTTGAAATTTTCGATCTATTAGGAAGGTCACTTTTTGCTAATACCTTTCATCCCGCTGAATCTACAAATGCGCAACATATTTCGTTGGGTAGCCTTACCTACAAAGGACTTGTTATTTGCACAGTGGAAATGCAGAATCAAGTTTATGCTACCAGCATGTACATCAATAGATAGGCCAGCCATCTTTTACTTTTAGGCTGCATGTTGTAAAGCCTTTAAAAGAGTATAAAAAACCTCAAAACAACACAGTTGATAAGCGATTGGTAAGTTGCTACCTAAAAATGCAAAAAAATTGGGAAACGCAATCCGGAAAGGGTATACAGCTCAAATTTAAGCGTCATTTTGTTATACTTTTAGCACAAGTTTCATCTTTTTTTCTAGGGGTGTCGTTTTTTTTGCCTATATTTATACTTTATTGAATCAAGTGTTCTTCCGTAACGGTTGTTCTACCTGAATTTTCCATCACTGATTTTCATCGATTCAATGCATTCTATTCACCATTAAATCTTCATTTTGGAATTTAAAATAGTGCAGGACAAAGGTGCTTACAAACAAATTGATTTTGGAGCAGGCAGAAGTACACAAGGCTTTTATCAAATTGCCAAAAAATTTGAACAAATTTTGGATATTTCCTATTCAAAAAAAAGCGATAACTTCAATACTTTGTGCTGGAACTATTCTTACCATGGTGTTCCATTTCAGTTGACTTATCACTGGGATAACGGCACTTTAATAAAACTACAAAACCAGGCACCTAGTAAAGAAGAGGAAACTGCCATCGATGAAATCATCACTGTTTTGAGTTCGTATTTATAAAAACATACTGGATTTATTCTTTTTTTCCGCTGAAACTCCTGTATTACAGGCGTTTTGAGGGTGCTTGACTATTCTCATATTGATTGGTAACATAAGTCATAATTTAGGTTATTAATGTGATGGAATTTTGTATCATAAAAATTAATCATCACTACTTAAACTAAGATATATGAAAAAGCTAATGTTAATAATCGCGCTCGTTGTTGCAGGCAGTTTAATTGCTTCAGCAAACAATAATAATAATTTGGTTCCTGTATATGGAATTGAAAATGGCGATCAAATTTCCGGTGTAGGAACTATGATGTTAAAAGGAGATATATGGGTAATTAGAGTTACTGATAATGAAGGTGTTGTTGATTATTGTCCAATGAATCTTCCTCAAAACTTTCAAAAAGCCGGTTTAATTGTAAAATTTTCAGGAACTGTAAAATACATTTCTGATACCGATAGACTTGCCGGTATGCCACTTATACTGTCACAAATCAAATTGGCAAGATAATTTTAATCATGTGGATTTTGGTAATCAGAGGCTGTCAGTGTGCGACAGCCTCTTTTTTTATTACGAAAATTTGTCTTTGTCACTATTTTTAAAACAGGGCACCTTCCTCAATTATTTGAAATCCCTGTCACAAAGAATACAAAACTGAATGGTAATCAGCAGTTTTTTTTTGAATTGTTATTTTATTCTGTTTAGTTTTATGCGTGCTAGTTAGGTATACTTGTCTACTCATAATTGCAATTACTTTATTGTTAACAACAGAAAGTAAAGCTCAACATGCTTTAAATTTACCAACTTCAATAAATCCAACCTTTTTATGTGACTTCCAAATTGAGGAAATTTTTTTATTTGAAAATGGGAGTGGAGCCGTTTATGAGCCGGTTGACTCAACTTTATATAAATATGATGTTTGGAAACGACCCGAGAGAATGGAAAGATATTTTTATGATTCGTTAGTTGCAGAATCGAAATTGGAATACGACAGGGTTAATAAATACACCAGAATTACATCTTTGGAATTGGACACATTTTATGTATACAATAGCTGCGGATTAATCGCAGAAAAATATATCTCTACAGGTTCATCGGACCCCAAAAAGGCAAGTTTCAGTTACAGGTATAGTTATGATGCAGACAATAAATTAATTAACAGAACATTATGGGATTTAAAAAATTATGACACTGATTTCATGCTGGAAGAAATTGTTTATAGCTACAATATCAATGGTCAAGTAGAGGAAATAAATACATCTTTATGGCTGGAATCAGAACAATTATATACCAACCGAATAAAAACTATTCATTACCATCCAGATATGCGCGATAAAGTAGAAAAGGTATATATGGATAACTTTTCGCCCATAGCAGATATCCCTGATAGCACCATGATATTTAATTATGATGAGCACGGTAAAATTACCAGTAGTTTTAAACTTATTCCCAATAACGGAAATTTTGACACTATACAGGCAACGATATTTTTTTATAGTATTGACAATTTACTTTATACTGTAATTGAAAGTAACTATAACCATGATGAGTTTACTTATGGTCAGTTTTGGTCTTATAACTATGATATTAAAAAAAATTTGAAACTAAAATCAAGAAGCGAATCATACGACGGTATAAACTGGGTAAAAAAAGATAGGGTTCGTTATGTGGTAAGGGGGCAATATGTTCCGATGGCCAGTGCCAATAGTATAGAAGTAGTACCTAACCCTGCTGTTTGCTGTGCCGATATTATTTTTTATTCAGATGAATACGATTTGGTTGAAGTTTTAATTAGTGATATGACAGGCAAAATTGTTCTAACACAAATTTTACATATTTTTCCCGGCAGAAATATCATTCCCTTGCAGCTAGAAAATTTTGCAAACGCTCCAACTCTGAGCCGTCAATTATACCTGTTAACAATAGTAGGGACTTCTACATTTTCAAAAGCAACTTTTATTAAGTTGTAATATTTCGTCCTGAGCAGTTTTGTACCTTATTTCATAGTGTAACAAATAATCAATATTTTTGACTACCGTAAATACACGTTTTGCCATGAAAAGTCAAATATTTAAAGCCATCACATTTGCATTTATTTTTGTAACGCTTACCCATACACTAAAAAGCCAGACCATTTTATGGCAAAAGGTGATTGGTGGTAGTTCAACTGACAAAATTTCTGCTGCAATTATTGATAATGAAGGGAATATACTAATTGCAGGTACCTCCGGTTCCGATATAAGTGAATTTAAATCTGAGGATAATTTAGGCAACGTTGATTTTTGGATCGTAAAAATGGACCAGGAAGCGAATATCATATGGGAAAATACCATTGGCGGCAATGCAGAAGATTTTGCCTACTGTGTTCAACAAACTTTAGACGGTGGATATATAGTTGGAGGATATTCTTTTTCAGATAACTCTTTTGATAAAACCTCAGATGCATTTGGTGAACAGGATTATTGGGTGGTAAAATTGGATTATGATGGCAATGTAGAATGGGATAAAAGTTTTGGAGGATATGACGAAGATTTGCTTTTCGACATTGAAGTAACTAGTGATGGTGGGTACATCCTCATGGGAGAATCTGGTTCTGATGATAATGGTAATAAAACTTTAGAACGATGTTTTAGCGCCATATCTTGGCCAGACTACTGGTTTTTGAAATTAGATGCAGAAGGTGAAATTGTATGGCAAAATATGGTGGGTGGTATTACTAACGACTGGGGTAGGGAAATAGTAAATACCAGCGATGGGAATTATATCATTGCGGGACGAACCGATGCCGATATAGATTGCGAAAAAACAGCAGATAATTTAGGTGCAATTGATTACTACCTTACAAAAATAGACCCTGATGGAAATTATATTTGGCAAAAGGAATATGGTGGGGACAATAATGATTTTTTAGAAGGGATAATTCCAACATCAGATAATGGATTTTTATTAGTTGGCTATTCGGGTTCAGATATTTCAGACTCTAAAACCGAAGGTAATATTGGCAATACCGGTTATATGGATTATTGGGTGATAAAGTTGGATCACTATGGTGAAATTCAATGGCAAAATACAATAGGAGGGAAGTCTACCGACGCTTTATTGAATTGCACACAAACAATAGATGGCGGCTATTTGTTAGCAGGTTATTCCAATTCGGAAATTTTTGCAGATAAAACAGAAGCGCCGTATGGTAATCATGATTATTGGTTTGTTGAATTAAACGTTTTTGGTGAAGTTGTAGATGATTTTACTATTGGAGGCAGTTCTGACGATTTTTTAGTTGAAGCACTTCAAACTAATGACTATGGCTATTTATTATTGGGCTATTCTGAATCTAATTTAACAGGAATTAAAACAGTTGCCGGTCTTGGTAGTGACGATATCTGGATGGTGAAAATTGCCCACGACATCAATATAGTGGAAGGTACTGTTGCTTTTGATTTCAATAGCAATGAAATAATTGATGGTGATGATTTTTATTGCGTGAATAAATTGGTGCAGGACGAAACCTCAGGAGCTATAACCTTAACCAATGCATCAGGTAAATATGTCTTAGGTATAGAATCACCTGGAACATATATTACCTCGACTCCTGCCATCGAATACTATTCTATTGTACCAACTATTTACGCTGGTGAATTTATTGATTTTGGACATATCGACACAGGAATACATTTTCTTATTCAACCCAATGGTGATTTTACCGATTTATGTATATCTGCTATTCGCATAACACCTTTCCGGCCAGGTTTTGAAGCTATTTATCACTTGATGTACAACAATGTAGGCACAACAACAGCTGGCGGAACAGTAGCCATGTATCCTAGTGAGTACATTGTATACGACTCCGCAGATGTTGCTCCAGTGCTCATCACGGCTGATTCAATATTATGGAATATTGCAGACTTATCGCCATTTGAAACCGGTTCATTTAATATATATGTTTCGGTGATTGAAGCAGCACCACTTGATTCAACTGCTATATCTTTATTTCAACTCACACCTGTTGTTGGGGACGATGGTCCTGAATGTAATTACGATACTGTAGTGGTGGTTATTAGTGGCGCATTTGATCCCAATAATATTACAGTAGATAAAACTCAATTGTCTGTTTATGAAGTGCCATATCAACCGAAATTGGAATACACGATAAATTTTCAAAATACAGGAACTGATACTGCATTTTTAGTTCAGCTCATTAATCCATTGCCGGAAGATTTAATACTAGCAAGTTTAATTATTAAAGAAACATCGCATACCTTAAATTATTTCGAATTAGATGATGATAATAATTTAGTTTTTCAATTCGCTGATATTCAACTCCCACCAACTGCTATCGACGAAGTAAATTGTCATGGCTTTATTACGTATGAAATGCGAACACAAACTGATTTAATTGAGGGAGATATCATTGCCAATGAGGCATCTATTATTTTTGATTTTAACACACCGGTTATTACGAACACCGCCACTACCGAAATAATTGTACCAACAGTTGGAATTAATAATCAACCACAATTGGCCATATCTGTAAAGCCTAATCCGTTTACCAATGCTACTACAATTTATTTCAATACGTATTTAAATAATGCACAAATTGAAGTTACAGACATTAATGGCAAACAAATTTTTAAAGGTTTTGTGAGCGGAACTGAATGGAAATTTATTCCGGGTGGCATTAATTCGGGCTTGTATTTTGTGCATTTAACACAGGAACAAATTGGCACATACAGCACAAAAATTGTTTTACTTTAAGCGGTTACTTTAAATACCATTTATTTTAGGTGCACCTAAGATGAATTGCTTTGTTTTTAAAGGTTTCGCTTGTGTAAAATTTAATCTTATCAATTGATTGTCAATGTGTTAACCTTAAAAAACACAGCGAATTTTGCTTGTCACAAAAGCGCATTGTTTGTATCAATTTACCAATTAAAACCATTGTTTGAAATGGTAAATTTGTTCAATCACATTTTAAACCCTTTTACAACTTATGAAAAAAGCACTTTTATTTATTGCCTCCGGAATCATAGTATAAGAAAATGCAGGTCTTACCAATCAGGTCGACGAATATGACATGAAAATAGTTTATTATTTTATAGGTGATAATACGTTTGAATTAAGTGATTGATCAACCGGCTCAGGTGGCACATGGGGATATTTTTGGGCGTTTAAAGGAGAATTCCATTCTACATTTTAATGTTTGATATAAAAAGTAAAACCGGCAAAGTGTCCATATACATTGCCGGTTATTTATTTGCTAATTTTTTTATTTAGTCGTCCTCGCCATATCCAACTAACATAATGGATAAACCAAATCCTTTTAAAACACCTTCAATTGGTGATGGGTCATTAATATAAGTATATTGGTTGATGTATGCATTTAATTCGGTATAATCGGTTTTAATCGGCGACCAACTGTAATACGGTTTAAATAAAATGCCGAGACCGTTTTCTGTTGCTACAATAAATTGTAAAAATGGTTCGAATCCTATTTTAAACTGGGAATTTACTTTTGCAAAATTGGCAATCCCTATATCTTCCGGAGTATCAGCACGAGTTAATGATTTCTCACTATTTAAACCGGTATTTATCCCAATCATTAGTGCTTTGGTATCACTATTACCAAGATTTACACCAAGACCTACATCAAAGGTGTTCCATTTATTTTTTACATCTCGTTGTTGCTCAGTTCCTGAAGCATCAACTCCCGTAGCACTTACAACACAACTTCTGTAAGTAAATCCAAAATCCCAAAAAAATGCATTCGCAGCCCCACCAAAGTGAAAAGTAAGCCCGTCATAAAAATGCGGATTAGGCATAGTTTCATCCAAATAGGGACGGGTTTCATTATAGCGGTTAATCACATAATCTAAACCTTCCGATTTTAAAAAGGCGGCGTTATAACCGATACCACCATACATAAAACCTTGTCCGAAACCGACGAAAGTGGAAAATATAAAGCACACAAATATTATTATGCGTTTCATTTTGGTTAATTTTAATGTAAAGTTAGGTATAGTATTTGTGATTTTTAAAGTCAAAAAGCACGCCTCGTCTTTTTTTTTTACGGAAAAGAGCTAATTTTGTAAAAAAAACATTATGCGTAATTTTTTTATATTATCCGTTTTAGCGTTATTAACACTGGTAGCTGATGGTCAGATTATTGTCCCTGTTTGTGGTAACCTAAAAGGGTTACCCTCCCAAGAGGAATGTAAAGAAATAACTGAAAGAAAGTTAATCTTAATGATTCCGGCACTTAGTGAAATCAAAATTAAATCGCTGGAAAAGAAAAAAGAAAGTGGAGAAATAGCACGTATAAAAAAGGACTATGCCGAATTTGTACAAGCTATTAAAAACGGTGTTCAGGAACATTGGAATTTGCATACAGAAATAAGTATAAAAACCCAGGAAGAAGTAATGTCCTTATCCAAAAAAGGCAGCAAAGAATATATAGTTTTGAGTTTTGCAAATCCTTACAGACAACAGTCGGGTAGTAACTTGTATAAATTCAGCTATTCATTTGACGGCGATGAAAGGGTAAGAGATGAAATGTCTGCGCACATGTATGGCGAAAAATGTTTGATTATGGTACCAATCGAAAAAGTGGATGCTGCTGAAGATTTTATCAATAATTTGTATTTGGCTATTTCATTGCCCAATGAGATGATTGACAATGAAAGTATTGTGTTCGGTATTGATTTTGTTAATCACGTGGTTAAAAGTAAACTTGCTGATGAGAGGTACTCTCACCTGGATATTTCAAAAAATGCGGATAAATTAAAAACATATCAATTAGCGGTTAATAAAAATGAATGGGATACTGAATTGCCTGAAGCTGAGGCAGAAAAAATTTACGGTTATGACATCGAAATAATGGAAGCTGAAGCATTTAATGAAGTGCTAAATAAAGGTAAAGCAGGTATCGCGTATGGTGTTAAAATGGGGCCTTATATTGCAATTGTGTTATCTGATACTAAAGAAGTTGTTTATGTTTCAGGATTAGGTAATCAGATGATTACTAAAATGTCTGAACTTTATAATGCGAAAGAACTGGAAAAGCTTAATAAAGCGATTATTGATACACGGAATTAGTTTATTGATTAAGAAGTTAGATGAGTGATTAAGCTTTACGGTCATTTGCAAAGTTTAAGCGTTGCATAATTTATACTACAAAACCAGCTAACAACAGGTTTTGATAGTTGACAATTTGCACTTTTACTTTTTCTGCATAGATTTGCCGTTATAACAGCGCAACTATGAAATTCACTAAACTGATATTGCTCACCATAACCCTGGGTATTTTCACGCAAATAAAGGCTTTTGGCCAATTCGGAAGTCCTTTACTTACATACAAAAATGATGTTCCTACTCAAAAGGAGTGTGCCGAAATAACTAAACGCAAGCTGATTGTCCTTAATCAACGTTGGGATTTAGATAAAGTAGATAAGTTTAAACGTGATAAGGAATTTTCATTACTCGAAGAATATAAAGATGAATGTGCAGCATACAGCAATGCCTATGTGCAGCTGATAAAAGAAAAATGGAGTTTACACGATACTTTTGAAGTATATTCATTTAAACAGATAAAAGAATTGTATGAAACCGGTGCTACAGATGTTGTAGTATTGGCTTTGGTGCATATTACCGTTGAAAAAGGAAGCGATAATAAAAATGAATATAAACTTGATTTTGCATATTCTGGCAATGAAAAGAAAATGGATGAGAATGGATTTAACGCACAGGATTTTAAGTCGTTGATTTTATTTCCAATTGAACAATTAAATGAATTGGATTACACCTTTACTAAAATGTATTTGGGAATAAGTTTGTTACGCCAGGTTCCAACAAAAGAAGATATTCATTATAGTATAGATATGATGAATAATATTGTTCAGCGTAAAACTTTGGACAATAAATTTACCGATAATACTATCAAACAACTTTCTCCAAAACTCAAAGAATATACGCTTGCGATTTCAAAAAATGATTGGGATGAAGATATTAGCATAAAAGATGCACAAGTGTATTATCCCTATCCGATTGAAATTGTCGAACAGGAAAAATTCAATACATTAATTACCGAAGGTGCTACCGGTTACGCATATGCTTTTAAACTCGGCACTTGGATGGGAATAATGTTTTCTGACACTAAAGAAATTGCCTACGTTTCAGCGCCAATAGATATTCCGGTTAAAAAAGCAACTACGTTATTCAGTTTGCGCGATTTAAACAAAATAAACGAGGCCGTTACCAATACTAAAATAGTGTTTAAGGAATAAACCTGCCTTATCTGTTTACCGCCATTTAGCATGTAAATTTGAGCGGTAATTATCAAGTGTTAATTATTGCATATGTAAGAAAGGGGCTCTTTTTTAGGGTACTTATATAAATTTTTATGTATTGTTTTTGATTTTTCAAAAATTACCTATAATTTTAGTTAAAATTAAATTCTATGAAAACAAAATTATTATCCTATTCAGGTGCTGCTTCAGTATTTCTGTTAGCAGGTGCTGCGAAGGCAGATGCGCAGGTTATTTACCACGACATTGATCCAGATGTTTACATGACCGGTGACCCGGATGATTATTTTCTTGACGTTAACATGGATGGTGAGCATGAACTTAAGTTCGGCCACACAACTAATGCCTTAGGTGCTTTTTGGGGCTGTTACGGCAACGTTACACCTAATTATTCGTATTGTCTTATCAATAATTATGTTTATACCTATACATATGGCTGGGAATTTGGAGCACCACTTGATGCCGGTGACCCTGTTCCGTTTGGCTTCAACAATCCTCCTGTGGCTATTAATGTGCAATACCTTGGTGCCGGATGGGATACAGGTGTTGGTCTTTGGGTAGGAGAGGGCGATAAATATTTCGGATTTCAATTTTATACCCCTGATGGTATTGATGGCCCTTATTATGGCTGGGTGCGTTTGCAAGCCGATGAATGTGGTTATTACAT